>NZ_JBSVWQ010000021.1:0-53710 GCF_054071215.1 Pseudomonas sp. SDO5522_S412
AGCAAGCTCCCTCGCCACAACAAGCGTCCTTATCACAATAAGAAAGCACCAGCCGGGAAGGTGCCCCCGGCGTCATTATCTGATCGTTCCCACGCTCTGCGTGGGAATGCATCCGGTGACGCTCCGCGTCACGACTTTAAAGCGGACGCGGAGCGTCCAGGGCGGCATTCCCACGCGGAGCGTGGGAACGATCTAGCCGGGAAGGTGACTCAGCGGCAATGCCCCGGGCGTCTTCACCGTCTGAATCGCGAAGTTGCTGCGGATATCACTCACCCCCGGCAACTTCAACAAGCTCCCTGTCAGGAACCGTTCATACCCGCGCAAGTCCGGCACCACCACTTGCAGCAGGAAATCCGACTCCCCCGACACCAGAAACGCCGAAATCACCTGGGGCAGCGCCGTCACCGCCAACCGAAACGCCTCCGCCTGTTCGTCGTTATGCCGCTCCACTTTCACCCCGACAAACACCGTCAGCCCCAACCCGACTTCATCCCGGTCCAGGCTTGCCTGGTAACCACGAATCACCCCGGCCTCTTCCAGCAGCCGCACACGCCGCAAGCAGGGCGAGGCCGACAGGCCAATCTCGTCCGCCAGTTGCACGTTGCTCAGCCGGCCATCCCGTTGCAGGGCTTCAAGAATCTTGCGGTCAAATGCGTCCAGCTTCAGATTTGGCATAAGTGAAATGTTTCGCCCGAAAAAAGTGGCAGATTGTGCCAAGACTAGACGCTTTTCCATCTGACTACGCAAGCACCTGCCCCGGCCTTCGCCCCTAAAATTGCCCTACGAATCACCTACCGCAAGGGGCAGGCACATGGCAGAACTCTGGTTGTTTTTAGTCGCGTTGGCAGTGGTGTACCTGCTGCCCGGCCCGGACATGATCCTGCTGCTGCAAACCGGCGCCCGCCAGGGCAAGGCGATGGCACTGGCAACCGCAGGCGGCTTGGGCCTGGCGCGAGCCTGCCACGTGGCGCTGGCGGGGATGGGCCTGGCGACCCTGTTCAAGGTCGCACCCTGGACATTCGATGTGGTGCGCCTGGGCGGTGCGGCGTATCTGCTGTGGATCGGCGTGCAGTGCCTGCGCTCAAACCTGCTGCCCAACCTGAACGCCGAGCACAGCACGGCGCCGGCGCATGCCTGGCGCGAAGCCTTCCAGCGGGGTTTGCTGACCAACCTGCTCAACCCCAAGGCGCTGCTGTTCTGCTCCGTGCTGCTGCCGCAATTCATTGATCCACATGGCGCATCGGTGACGGCACAGTTCGCGCTGCTGGGGGCGATTCTGGTGGCGGTCGGCCTGGGATTCGACAGTTGCTATGGATTGGCCGGCGCAAGAATCGGCCGCTGGCTGGAACGCAGCCCGTCCGCCCAGCGCCTTCAGCAATGGCTGTTTGGCAGTCTTTTGATCGGTTTTGCGATACGCCTCACCTTCGTACAGCAAGCCTGAGCTTTGCGGCGCATTTGCCGTCATCTTTTGTATCAAAGAGACGTGTAAGATACGCGACACATTGCCAGGGATGCTCACCATGTTTGATTCGTTAAAAGCGACCAGCCGCCGTTTTTTCGGGGCCTTGATCTCAGTGGTGAGTGTTCTGTTCAGCGCCGTTCGATGGCTGGCACGCAGCCTGTTCGGCCAGTGGCAGCCGCCGCGCTGGCTGCAAGCCACAGGCAACGGCCTGGTCAACGTCGGCCACAAGGCCCGGGCTTATCCGCGCCAGGCTGCGGGCGGCGCGCTGGCCCTGGTACTGGTGCTGGCCGCGGGCTTTTACGGCTGGCACTGGTATTCCCACCTGCCTCAGCCCCACACCGTGGGTTATTCGCTGCACAAGCCCAACCTGACGGATTACACCCAGCCGCAACCGGTTGTGGATAATTTGCAGGTACGCTTCGCCGAATCCGTGGCCCCGCTGGCGGCCATCGGCAAGCCGGTCACCGAAGGCATCACCCTCAAGCCTGCCATCGCCGGCGCCTGGCGCTGGGCGGATGACCGCAGCCTGGTGTTCACCCCGGAAAAAGACTGGCCCGTCGACGCCCACTACACCATCGACCTGGCCAAGAAAACCCTGTTGGCCGACGGCGTACTGCTCAGCCAATACACCAGCCAATTCTCCACCCAGCCGTTCCGCGCCACCTTGACGCAAAACGAGCTGTACCAGGACCCGAGCAACCCGACGCAGAAACAGCTGGTAGCGACCTTCCACTTTTCCCACCCGGTAGACGAAGACAGCGTACGCAAACGTGCCTCGGTCACCCTCGGCAAAGGCTTGGCCTACCGCGATGCGCAACTGCCCAATCGCCCGGAAATCACCTTCGACGAACACAAGCTCAACGCCTTTGTGCGCTCTGCCGCCCTGGCCACCCCACTGGAAAGCACCCCGGTCAGCGCCAAGCTCGATGAAGGCCTCAAGGCCCGTGATGGCGGCAATCCCAGCTCGGCGCCGCTGGTGGCCGAAGTCACCGTGCCCGGCCGCTATCGCCTGACCTTTACCGGCGCCGAAGTCAGCTTTGTCGACAACGAGCGCGGCGAACCCGAGCCGGTGTTGATGTTCAGCAGTTCCAGCGCCGTGGCCGACGAGACCATCGCCAACAAGGTGCAGGCCTGGATGCTGCCGGAAAAAGCCGAGGACGATACCCGCCCCTGGAACCTGCAAGACATCGACGACAAACTGCTGGCAAGCAGCACCAAGGTCAAGCTGACCCACGTGCCGAGCGTCGAACCGCTGAATACCCTGCACGCCTTCAAGTTCAAGGCCCCGCCGGGCCGCGCCCTGTATGTGCGGGTGCCGGCCAACCTGGAAGCCATCGGCGGCTACCTGGCGAAAAATCCGACAGCCTCTCTCGTGAGCATGCCGGCTTATCCACGCACGCTGCAGTTCCTGTCCGACGGCGCCCTGCTCAGCCTCACCGGCGAAAAACGCCTGGGCTTCATGGCCCGTGGCGTACCCGGCGCCCATGTGGAAATCGCGCGCCTGCTGCCCAACCAGTTGCAACACCTGGTGGACCAGAGCAGCGGCAGCTTTGCCCGACCGAATTTTGCCAACGACTACTTCGACCGGATGGTGGAGCGTCAGAGCCTGGACATTCCGCTGTCGGCTGGCGACCCGTCGAAAACCGTCTACGACAATGTCGACCTGAGCAGCTACCTGACGGCCAACGGCGGCCGCCGGGGGATTTTTGTGCTCAAGCTGAGCCCGCAGGACGACCCGGCTGATCGCACCTTCGACTACTCGCGCAACACCACCAGCGACCTGCGTTTCATCGTGGTCACCGACTTGGGCATCATCGCCAAGCGCTCCAGTGATGGCAGCCACGATGTGTACGTGCAGTCCATCGGCAACGGCTCGCCGGTGTCCGACGCCCAGGTCGATATCATCGGCCGCAACGGTTTGCCGGTCGCCAGCGGCCATACCGACGCCGAAGGTCACGCGCACTTCGCCAAGCTGGATGAATTGCGCCGTGAGAAAACGCCGTTGATGTATGTGGTCAGTCGCGGCAATGACCAATCCTTCCTGCCGATTGCCCGTCAGTCGCAACAGCTGGATTTGTCACGCTTTGATGTAGGCGGCCTGGAAGAGGACGGTGCGATCAATCGCCTCAGCGCCTACCTGTTTACCGATCGCGGCCTGTACCGGCCCGGCGAGACCGCGCACCTGGGCATGATCGTGCGCAGCGGCGACTGGAAAGGCGCCCTGCAAGGCCTGCCGGTTGAGTTGCAGATCACCGACCCCCGTGGCCTTGAGGTGATTCGCCAGCCGTTGAAACTGTCGGCCAGCGGTTTTGAAACCTTCGATTTCCCAAGCAGCGAAGTAGCGCCATCCGGCGATTACACCGCGACCCTGCAACTGATCGGTGAGAAGCAGCGTCGTACCGATCTGGGCAGCGTCAGCTTCAAGGTCCGCGACTTTGAACCGGACCGGATGAAAGTCAGCCTGAGCCTGCACGATACACCGGTGCTGGGCTGGATCCCGCCGGACCAGGTGGTGGCCAAGGTCACCGCGATGCACTTGTTCGGCGCTCCGGCGGCGGGTCGCCGCGTCACGGCGAAAATGTCCCTGAGCCCGACGCTCGCGGCCTTTGATCGCTACCCGGATTACCGCTTCCGCCTGAATGACTCGCTGGAAGAAGCCAGCTCCGAAGACCTGGCCGAAACCACCGTCGACGACAATGGCCAGGCGGTGCTGGACCTGAACCTGCAACGCTTCGCCAACAGCACCTACCGCCTGCAAGTGATGACCCAGGTGTACGAAGCCGAAGGCGGTCGCAACGTCGCCGCACAAAGCGCATTGCTGGTGTCGGCGGCGCCGTACCTGGTGGGTGTGAAGAGCAAGGATTCGCTGTCTTTCGTCGCCAAGGACGCTCCGCGTGAAGTGCAATGGCTGGCCGTGGCGCCAGACCTCACGCCAGTCGCAGTCGACGGCCTGACCAGTGAAGTGGTTGAGCACCGTTACGTCTCGGTGCTGGTGAAGCAATCCAACGGCACCTACAAATACGAGTCGCGCATCAAGAACATCAGCCAGCCGGCCTCGCCGCTGGTGATAACCAAGGACGGCGCCAAGCAAACCCTGAACACCGGCACCCCGGGCGATTTCACCCTGCAACTCAAGGACGCCAACGGCAACCTGCTGAACCAGATCGACTACAGCGTCGCCGGCCGGGGCAACACCTCGCGCTCCCTGGAGCGCAACGCCGAACTGCAACTGCGCCTGGATAAACGCAGCTACGCCACCGGTGATGAGATCGCCATCAGCATTCGCGCGCCTTACACCGGCGCCGGGTTGATCACCATCGAGCGGGACAAGGTCTACACCCAGCAGTGGTTCAAGGCCGACAGCACCAACAGCGTGCAACACATCCGCGTTCCTGCGGGGCTTGAGGGCAATGCCTACGTCAACGTGCAGTTCGTACGGGACATTGGTTCGTCCGAGGTCTACATGAGCCCGCTGTCCTACGGCGTAGTGCCGTTCAGTATCAACCTCGACGCGCGGCGCATGGCGCTGAAAGTCGAAGGCCCGGCGAAGATCGAGCCGGGGCAGACCCTGGACATCAAGGTCAACGCCGACCGCCCTGGCCGCGCAGTGGTCTACGCGGTGGACGAAGGCATCCTGCAAGTGGCGCGCTACCAGACGCCGGACCCGTTGGGCTTCTTCTTCCAGAAGCGGGCGCTGGAGGTCGGTACCAGTCAGATCCTTGACCTGATCCTGCCGGAATTCAGCCGCCTGCTCAGTGGGGCAGCGCCGGGTGGCGATACGGAAGGCGCCCTGGCCAACCACCTCAACCCGTTCAAGCGTAAACATCAGCCGCCTGTGGCCTGGTGGTCTGGCCTGGTGGACTTGCCGGCCGGTGAAAGCGTGCTGCACTACCAGGTTCCGGACAGCTTCAATGGCAAGCTGCACCTGTTTGCGGTGGCCGTGGACAGCGACAGCGTGGGCGTCAGCGAGGCCAACACCGAAGTGCGCGGGCCGCTGGTGATCACGCCGAACGTGCCGGCCTTTGTCGCACCGGGGGATGTGTTCAGCGTCAGCGCCGGGGTGTTCAGCAACCTGGACGCGGCGGCGGACGTGAAGTTTGAAGTGCAGACCAGCGATGGCCTGCAGGTGCAAGGCGACAAGGCCAGCACCCTGGCCCTGCAACCGCGCAAGGAGGGTGTCGCCGAGTTCAAGATCAAGGTAGGCGAAACCCTCGGCTCGGCAGACTTGCGCTTCGTCGCGGTGCTGCCGGATGGCAAGCGTATCCAGGTGGCGGAAACCACGTCGATCCGACCCTTGAGCGAGCATCGGGTGGCCCTGAGCCTGGGCCGTTTCGACAGCGCCAGCAAAGAGCTGAAACCGACCCGCGAGCTGTTCAGCCAGTTGCGCGATGTGCAGTTGGGCGTCGCCGCTTCGCCGCTGGTATGGGCCAACGGCCTCAAGCATTACCTGGATGACTATGGCTACGCCTGCACCGAGCAATTGGTGTCCAAGGCCATGCCGGCGTTGATCTGGGGTGGTAACGCGCCGGAGGCCGAGCAGGCCTTCAGCGGTGCGGTGCGCATGCTGCGTCAACGGCAGAACCAGGCCGGCGGTTTCGGCTTGTGGGCGGCCAACCCGGACGTGGCGCCGTATGCCAGCCTGTACGCCACCGACTTCCTGATCGAAGCCAGGGAGCGCGGGCTGCCGGTGCCGGAAGACCTGCTGCAACGTTCCAACGCGTACCTCACCGACCTGGCCAACGGCCCGAGCGAAGGCCTGTCGGAATTGCGCAACCGCGCCTACGCCAGTTACCTCCTGAGCCGTCAGGGGATTCTGGTGAGCGGCGCCTTGAGTGATATCCGCGAGCGCTACGAAAGCTACTTCAAGGACACCTGGCAGAACGACATTGGCGCGGCGTACCTGGCCGCCAGCTACAAGCTGCTCAAGCAGGATCGTCAGGCCGATACCTTGTTCCGCAAGGTGCCGTGGCTTTCCCTGTCGGATAAATGGAACAGCGACGGCCTGTATTACGACCCGCTGGTGCACGACGCCGAGCACCTGCATTTGCTCGCGCGGCACTTCCCGGAAATGCTCGACGATGTGCCGACAAGCCTGCTGGATAAACTCGGCAAGCGTCTCAACGAGCAACGCTACAACTCGCTGTCGGCGGCACTGTTGCTGCGGGCCCTGGACAATTACGGCCAGCGCGCCCAAAGCGACATGACCCTCAAGGCCACCGCATGGCTCAGCGACAAGCAGCAACAGTTGTTGCAGATGGCCGGCCAGCCGCCACGTGCGGCGGTGCCTGCCGGTACGCAAAAACTGCAGATGGAAAAATCCGACGGCCCGGCGGCGTTCTACATGCTGAGCGAAGCGGGCTATGACAAGGGCGCCAACCTCAAGCCGATCAACAGCGGCCTGGAAATCATCCACGAATACCTCGACCTCAAAGGCAATCCAGTCAGCAAGGTCGCGGTAGGCGATGAGTTCCTGGTGCGCCTGCGCTTGCGCGCCACCGACCGTGATCAGGTGCAACAAGTGGCGGTGGTCGACCTGCTGCCGGGCGGCGTCGAGCCTGTGTATAACTTGCCGCCGGAGCCGGAAGCGGCCAGCACCGAGGAAAGCGAAGGCGACGATTCGGAGTACGTTGAAACCGGCGAAGACACCGAAGAAGCCGATGCCTGGCAGGCGCCGATTGGCGAGACCGACTTGAGCAACTGGCAGCCGGACTACGTCGACGTGCGTGATGACCGAGTGGTGTTGTACGGCACCGCGCTGCGGGATGTAGGCACCTTCGTGTACCGCGTGCGCGCCACCAACGCCGGTACCTTCAATACGCCACCGGCCTACGCCGAGGGCATGTACGAAACCACCCTGCAAGGACGCGGCAAAGTAGGCCAGCTTGAAATTACCAAGCCTTAAAAGCCTGACGCCGCTGCTGGCAGCGGCGTTGATTCTGGCGGGGCTACGGTTGTGGCCCCACGCGCCGCTGGAACAGGCAGCCACCTCCTCACGGGTGGTGCTGGCCGATGACGGTTCGCTGCTGCGCATGACCCTGGCGGCTGACGGGCAATATCGCCTGTGGCTACCCCTGGAACGGATTTCTCCGTCACTGGTGGAGGCGTTGCTGCTCAAGGAAGACCGCAATTTCTACTGGCACCCCGGGGTCAATCCCCCGGCGTTATTGCGGGCGGCCATGGCCACCTATAGCGGCGGCCAGCGTCAGGGCGGTTCGACGCTGAGCATGCAGTTAGCGAGGCGCCTGTGGGATCTCAACACTCGCCAAGTGCCCGGCAAGCTGCAGCAGATGGCCCTGGCGTTGTGGCTGGAGGCGCGTTACAGCAAGCACGACATCCTTGAGGCCTACCTCAACCTGGCGCCCATGGGCGGCAATATCGAAGGTGCCGAAGCGGCCAGCCGGATCTATTTTGGCAAGTCAGCGGCGCAGTTGTCCTTGTCTGAAGCCCTCGCGCTGGCCGTGATTCCCCAGCAACCGGGTCGTCGGGCGCGCTTTGGGCCTTCCCTGCAAACCGCCCGGCAACGGCTGATGGCCGACTGGCGGGAAACTTATCCACAGGACCCGCGTAACGACAGTTTGCTGGACCTGCCGCTGGAAGCCCGCAACCGCCAGCAGATCCCGTTTCTCGCGCCGCACCTGAGCGAACAGTTGCTGGCCTCGCAAACCGGCAATGAGTTGAACAGCACCCTCAACCTGGCGCTGCAACAATTGCTGGAACGGCTGATCACCGGCTTCATCGCCGAGCGCCGCAGCAGCGGTGTGGAAAACGCCACGGCGATCCTGATCGACAGCCGCGACCAGAGCGTAAAAGCCCTGGTGGGCTCGGCAGACTACTTATCCACAAGCATCCACGGCCAGGTCAACGGCGTGTTGTCGCGGCGCTCGCCGGGCTCCACGCTCAAGCCATTCCTGTATGGGCTGGCGCTGGACCAAGGGGTGATCCACCCCATGAGCATCCTCAAGGACATGCCGAGTAACTTCGGCTACTTCCAGCCGGAAAATTTCGACGGCAGTTTTGTCGGTCCGGTGACAGCCCGCGACGCGCTGATTCGCAGCCGCAATATTCCGGCGGTGTGGCTGGCCAGCCAAACCCGCTCACCGTCACTCTACGGATTGCTGCAACGGGCCGGGATCAAGGGCCTGCGCGGCGAAAGCCATTACGGCTTGGCGCTGGCCTTGGGCGGCGGCGAGATGACGCCCGAGGAGCTGGCGCGGCTGTATGTGATGCTGGCTGGTGACGGGCATTTGCGGCCGCTGCGCTATTTGCAGGAACAGCCGCAAACCACTGGCGCCCAGCTACTCACGCCGCAGGCCGCGTTTATGGTGCGCGACATGCTGCGGCGCAACCCGCGCCCGGACGGGCTGCCGGGGCGCCACTGGCGTACGGCCTGGAAGACCGGCACGTCCTGGGGTTTTCATGATGCATGGAGCGCCGGCCTCGTAGGCCCGTACGTGCTGGTGGTGTGGGTGGGCAACTTCGATGGCCGTCCGAATCCTGAGTTTATCGGTGCGAAAACTGCGGCACCGTTGTTCTTCCGTATCGCCGACGCCCTGCCGCTGGCCTTGCCCAATGTGGTGATCAAGCCCGACAAGCCGCCCGCCGGGCTGATCCGCATCGACGTCTGCGCGGCCTCTGGTGACTTGCCCAACCGTTGGTGCCCACGTACCCGCAAGACCTGGTACATCCCCGGCGTGTCACCGATTCGGGTGTCCAACCTGCACCGCCCGGTGCTGATCGACACCCGCACCGGCAAGGCCGCGTGCCCGCCGTTCGACCCGCAGTACACCCGTGAAGAAGTCTTCGAGTTCTGGCCCAGCGATGTGCAGCGGCTGTTCCGCGCCGCCGGACTGCCCCGGCGTACGCCGCCCAATGTGCAGAAAAGCTGCCAACCCAACCGTGTCGGCGATCAAAGCGAAGCGCCACAGATTCGCTCGCCGCTGACCCAGGTCAGCTACCACCTGCGCCTGTCCCAGCCCCAGGAAAGCATCCCGCTGAACGCCAACGCGGCCAGTGATGCACTGACGCTGTATTGGTTCGCCGACCAGACCCTGATCGGCCAGGGCCCGCCGCAAACCACGCTGAACTGGCGGCCGGGTAAGTCGGGGGAGTACCGGTTGCGGGTGACTGACGATCAGGGCCGCAGCGCCAGCCGAGGCTTGAAGGTTGAGTTTGTACCCTGATCAGGCGTCCTCGTCGCCTAAACCGGCAGTGCCGGCATCTTTTGCGAAATGCTTGTACGCCACCCCCAGCTTGCGTTGCTCAAAGATCGAAAACACCAGGGTGCCCAGCAGAATCATCATCCACACCAGGAACACCTTCATGGTGTCCACCTGGGCCACCACCAGCAGCAAGGTCACTACGCCGCCAATCACCATGCCCAGGCCCATCCAGGCGCCCAGCACGCGGCCTACCGCCAGGCGCATGCCCGTGGGCAGCAAGAGCCGCAGCGCGAGCAACACCACAAACATCGTCAGCAAGAAGCCAAACGCGGCCATGAAAGGAATCACGAAGCCATTGTCACGGTACAACCAGGCCAGAAACCGATAGGCGGGATTCAGCTCTGCCATTTGCTGGTAGGTGGCGGGGCCCGGCAAATGCAGTTGGGCAAAATGTTCCGGCGTCATGGCCATGATGCCGACGCCGATCAAACCCACCACCACCGCGTAGAAACCACCGGCGCGCCACAGCGGCGCCAGCACACGGCGGTTTTCCACCTCCTTGGTCTCGGCCAGGCCGAAGACCGCGTCAGGTTGCCGGCCCTGGGCAATCACCGTCTTGCCCGCACGCTCGCAGGCGTCGCCAATCAGCATCACCTGCATATCGTGGGTGAGGAGCAGTTCGCCCTGGCGGCGGGAGCTGCTGATCCATTCATGGTCGTCAGGGCGCTTCTTGCCGAACAGGTCGATACCCTCGGCAATCACTGTCACTTCACCGGTGGCGTCCTGCAGGCGGAAGTCATTGCAGCGAGCCTCGGCCGAGACCTGGCTCCAGCTCCAATCGCCATCCTTGTCTTTGGTGCCTTCTTCGATGACCCACACGTAACCCGCGCAAGGCTTGCCGTGGACCGGGGAGATCAGCGGCGTGTCGACGATCACCTTGCCGTTCACCTCCACCAGCCCCATGGCCAATGAGCGTATCTGGCTGGTGGCCAGGCGCTGTTCGGTGCGATAGAAATTGGGGCCGAAGCTGGCCAGCAGTCCGATCAGGATGCACACAGGAAAAAACAGCGCCACCAGGATCGTCGGGGCGTAGACCATCAGGCCAATAAAGCCGGCGAGAAAGACCAGTGCCACCAGGGTTTTCCACGCTGGTTTTTTTGTGACAACCCCTGCCTGGGTGGTTTTCATGCCCCCGGCACCTCAAGCTTCACGCCGTCGTAGCGGGTTTCTTCGGCGCTGATGGCCAGCAGCGGAATGCGCTGATAACCGAGCATCTTGGCGAAGAACAGATCAGGAAAAATCGCGATGGCGATGTTGTAGAGGTTGACCGACTCATTGAAGAACTCGCGACGGTCGGCGATGCGTTCCTCCACCGCCGAGATCGCCTGCTGCAACTCGACCATGTTGGGGCCGGAGATCAGCGTCGGATAATTCTCGGCCACTGCAATCACCGACTTGAGCGCCGTATTGAGCTGGTTGGAGGCATCGACTTTATCGGTGAGGCTGCTGGCGTTGAGGTACGCGGTGCGGGCGTCGCTGAGGCGGGTGAACAGCGCGTTCTCATGGTTCATGGCGGTTTGCACCACGCGCATCAGGTCGGGAATCTGGTCTGCCCGCTGCTTGAGCAGCACGTCGATGTTGGCGAAGGCTTTATCCACATCGTTGCGGCGCATCACCAGGCCGTTGTAGACCCCCACCAGCCAGCCGACCAGGCCGACGACAATGATCAGCACGACGATACCGGCGATCAGCAGTTCGATGTTCATGGCGGCGGCATTCCCTGGCTAGTTATCCACAGGGCGCATTCTAGGGGTAAAGCAGGAGAATACTCCCGGAATTAGTCCACAGAAACGCCAAGACCCGATGTCCGGTAGCCTGAAAAAGCAAAACCCCCGAAGAACGGGGGTTTTGGTGGTTCGGGTGCGGCTTATTCCACCGTCACCGACTTCGCCAGGTTACGCGGCTGGTCAACGTCGGTGCCCTTCAGCACAGCCACGTAATACGACAGCAGCTGCAGCGGGATGGTGTAGAGGATCGGCGACAGGGTGTCGTGGATGTGCGGCATGTTGATGACGTGGGTGCCTTCGCCATTGGTCATGCCGGCCTTCTCGTCCGCGAACACGATCAGTTGGCCGCCACGGGCGCGCACTTCCTGCAGGTTGGACTTGAGCTTCTCCAGCAGTTCGTTGTTCGGCGCGACGGTAACGACTGGCATGTCGTCATCCACCAGGGCCAGCGGACCGTGCTTGAGCTCACCGGCCGGGTAGGCTTCGGCGTGGATATAGGAGATTTCCTTGAGTTTGAGCGAACCTTCCATTGCCACCGGGTATTGCGCACCACGGCCGAGGAACAGGGTGTGGTGTTTGTCGGCGAACAGCTCAGCGACTTTCTCCACAGTGCTGTCCATGGCCAGGGCTTCACCCAGGCGGGCCGGCAGGCGGCGCAGTTCTTCGACCAGGTGTGCCTCGACGCCTTCGCCCAGCGTGCCGCGAACCTGGCCCAGGGACAGGGTCAGCAACAACAGGCCGACCAACTGGGTGGTGAAGGCCTTGGTGGATGCCACGCCGATTTCACGACCGGCCTGGGTCAGCAGGGTCAGGTCGGACTCGCGCACCAGGGAGCTGATGCCGACGTTGCAGATCGCCAGGCTGCCGAGGAAGCCCAGTTCCTTGGCGTTGCGCAGGGCGGCCAGGGTGTCGGCGGTTTCACCGGACTGGGAGATGGTCACGAACAGAGTGTCGGGCTGCACCACCACCTTGCGGTAGCGGAATTCGCTGGCGACTTCGACCTGGCACGGGATGCCGGCCAGTTCTTCCAGCCAGTAACGGGCGACCATACCGGCGTGGTAGCTGGTGCCGCAGGCGACGATTTGCACGTTGCGCACTTTGGCGAACAGCTCAGCAGCTTGCGGGCCGAAGGCTTGCACCAATACCTGGTTCTGGCTCAGGCGACCTTCCAGGGTGCGTTGCACCACGGCCGGTTGCTCGTGGATTTCCTTGAGCATGAAGTGGCGGAACTCGCCCTTGTCGGCGGCTTCGGCGCCGTCACGATACTGCACGGCCTCACGTTCCACGGACTGGCCGTCAACGTCCCAGATCTGCACGCTTTCACGGCGGATTTCGGCGATGTCGCCTTCTTCCAGGTACATGAAGCGGTCAGTCACCTGACGCAGGGCCAGTTGGTCGGAGGCGAGGAAGTTCTCGCCCAGGCCCAGGCCGATCACCAATGGGCTGCCGCTGCGGGCGGCAACCAGGCGGTCAGGCTGGCTGGCGCTGATCACGGCCAGGCCATAGGCGCCATGCAGTTCCTTGACGGTAGCCTTGAGGGCATTGGTCAGGTCGCCGATGTCCTTGAGCTTGTGGTTCAGCAGGTGGGCGATGACTTCGGTGTCGGTGTCCGAGGTGAAGACATAACCCTGGCCTTTGAGTTGTTCACGCAGCACTTCGTGGTTTTCGATGATGCCGTTGTGCACAACCGCCAGGTCACCGGAGAAGTGCGGGTGAGCATTGCGTTCGCACGGCGCGCCGTGGGTGGCCCAACGGGTGTGGGCGATACCCAGGCGGCCTACCAGCGGCTCACCGGCCAACGCTTGTTCGAGTTCGCTGACCTTGCCCGGGCGACGCATGCGCTCAAGCTTGCCGGCGTTGGTAAAGAGCGCCACACCGGCGCTGTCGTAGCCACGGTATTCCAGGCGTTTGAGGCCTTCGAGCAAAATGGCAGTGACGTTTCGTTCAGCGACTGCGCCAACAATTCCACACATGGTTTCTCTCCTAGATGACTGCCGCGCAAATCAGCGTGATGCCGCGGGCTTGAATCTGGTCGCGGGCCTCAAGTGGCAGGCGATCATCGGTAATAAGGGTATGGACGCTGCTCCAGGGCAGTTCCAGGTTGGGGATCTTGCGGCCAATCTTGTCGGACTCGACCATCACCACCACTTCGCGGGCGACTTCGGCCATGACGCGGCTCAGCCCCAGTAATTCGTTGAAAGTGGTGGTGCCGCGCTCCAGGTCGATGCCATCGGCACCAATAAAGAGCTGGTCGAAATCGTAGGAACGCAGTACCTGTTCGGCGACCTGGCCCTGGAACGAGTCCGAATGCGGGTCCCAGGTGCCGCCGGTCATCAACAGTACCGGCTCGTGTTCCAGGTCGCTCAAGGCGCTGGCCACGTGCAGGGAGTTGGTCATCACCACCAGGCCGGGCTGGTGGCCCAATTCGGGGATCATGGCGGCGGTGGTGCTGCCGCTGTCGATGATGATGCGCGCGTGTTCCCGCAAACGCCGGACGGCCGCACGGGCGATGGCGCGCTTGTAGGCCGAAATGGGCTGTGCCGGATCACCGACCAGTTCCTGAGGCATGGTGATGGCGCCACCGTAGCGACGCAGCAACAGACCGTTACTTTCGAGGGCCGCCAGGTCCTTGCGGATGGTGACTTCCGAGGTTTCGAAACGCTTGGCCAATTCGTCCACACTGACTTCACCTTGCTCGGTGAGCATGGCAAGGATGTTGTGGCGACGTTGGGGTGTATTTCGTTTCGACATGGTGATGATAAGTTTCGTTTCGAAAGATAACGAAGGCAATCAAAACCTATTCATTCAAAATGGTCAAGCATGCGACTGAGTTTTTTGAATCAACACAGATAAAAATGTGGGAGCGGGCTTGCTCGCGGTGTGTCAGTCGGCGCATGTATCAACCGAAAGACCGCCTTCGCGAGCAAGCCCGCTCCCACATAAGTACCGCAGTGTTTCAGGGTTGTGGATAACTCAGGTCTTTTTGATTTTGACCGGGCGTTTCCAGCCGTCGATGTTGCGCTGGCGGGCGCGGGCGACGGCCAACTGGGACTTATCCACATCCTGGTTGATGGTGGAACCTGCGGCGGTGTTTGAACCATCACCGATAGTGACGGGGGCGATCAGCGAGTTGTTGGAGCCGATAAACACGTCTTCGCCAATGGTCGTCTGGTACTTGTTGGCGCCGTCGTAATTGCAGGTGATGGCGCCTGCGCCGATATTGCTGCGGGCACCGATCACTGCATCGCCGAGGTAAGCCAGATGGCCGGCCTTGGCGTCGTCACCCATCCGGGCGTTTTTCAGTTCGACAAAGTTACCCACGTGGGCCCTGGCTCCCAACACGCTGCCCGGACGCAAACGCGCGAACGGACCGGCATCACTGCCCTCGCCCATCACCGCACCGTCGATATGGCTGTTGGCCTTGATCACCACCCCCTTGCGCAGGGTGCTGTCCTTGATCACGCAGTTCGGCCCGATCACCACGTCATCTTCAATGACCACACGACCTTCAAGGATCACGTTGATATCGATCAGCACGTCGCGGCCAACGGTGACGTCACCCCGCACATCGAAACGTGCCGGATCACGCAGCGTCACGCCCAGCGCCATCAGGCGGCGGCCTTCACGCAGTTGGTAGTGACGCTCCAGCTCCGCCAGTTGCTTGCGGTCGTTGGCGCCCTGCACTTCCATCGGGTCGTGGGGCTGTTCGGTGGCTACCACCAGGCCATCGCTGACGGCCATCTCGATGACGTCGGTCAGGTAGTACTCGCCCTGGGCGTTGTTGTTGGACAAGCGGCTCATCCAGTCAGCCAGGCGATCAGCCGGCACAGCGAGGATGCCGGTGTTGCCTTCAGTGATGGCGCGCTGGGCTTCGCTGGCGTCTTTATGCTCGACGATGGCGGCGACCTTGCCGTCAGCGTTGCGCACGATGCGACCGTAGCCGGTCGGGTCGTCCAGCTCGACAGTGAGCAGGCCCATCTGGCCTGGCACCACGTGCTTGAGCAGGCGCTGCAAGGTTTCCACTTCGATCAGCGGCACGTCACCGTAGAGGATCAGCACGGTGTCTGCCTTGATGAACGGCACGGCCTGCGCGGTGGCATGGCCGGTACCCAATTGATTGTCCTGCAATACGAAATTCAGGTCATCCGCCGCCAGCCGCTCACGCACCACATCGGCACCGTGGCCGATCACCACATGAATGCGCTGTGGATCCAGCTGCCGGGCGCTGTGGATAACATGGCCAAGCATGGAGTTGCCGGCAACCGGGTGCAGCACCTTGGGCAGGGCCGAACGCATGCGGGTGCCCTGGCCTGCGGCAAGAATTACGATTTCGAGAGACATGAATGGCTACCAATCCTGGGCGGTCAGACTTCAGACCAAAGAAGTGTTTTGCAAAAAAAGAAAAAGGGTAGCCGAGGCTACCCTTTTTAATCAATCACGCATGAGGCTTGACGGCTTAGCCGCCAAACTTCTTGCGGATCTGCTGGACGGTGCGCAGCTGAGCTGCGGCCTCGGCCAGACGTGCAGCAGCAGAACCGTAGTCGAAATCTGCGCCTTTTTCGTTCAGGGCCTTCTCGGCAGCCTTGACGGCTTCCTGAGCGGAGGCTTCATCCAGGTCGGCAGCACGTTGCACGGTGTCGGCAAGTACCTTGACCATGTTCGGCTGAACCTCGAGGAAACCACCGGAGATGTAAAACACCTCCCGTTCCCCGCCCAGCTTGGTCAGAGTGATCGGACCAGGCTTCAAGGATGTAATCAATGGCGCGTGGCCAAAGTTAATACCCAGGTCGCCCAGTTCGCCGTGTGCAATCACACTCTCGATCTGACCGGAGAAGATTTCCCCTTCCGCGCTGACGATATCGCAATGGAATGTCATAGCCATCTGCTTGCCTCAACCTGATTAGCGCCCGTTACCGGGCGCCGGAATTACAGTTTCTTGGCTTTCTCGATCGCTTCTTCGATGCCGCCGACCATGTAGAACGCTTGTTCTGGCAGGTGGTCGTAGTCACCGTTGAGGATGCCTTTGAAGCCAGCAATGGTGTCTTTCAGGGAAACGTATTTACCCGAGGCACCGGTGAAGACTTCAGCCACGAAGAACGGCTGCGACAAGAAGCGCTGGATCTTACGAGCGCGGGATACCAACTGCTTGTCGGTTTCCGACAGCTCGTCCATACCCAGGATCGCAATGATGTCCTTCAGTTCTTTGTAACGCTGCAGAACGTACTGGACGCCGCGAGCGGTGTCGTAGTGTTCCTGGCCGATGACGTTCGGGTCCAGCTGGCGCGAAGTCGAGTCCAGTGGATCGACCGCTGGGTAGATACCCAGGGAGGCGATGTCACGGGACAGTACGACGGTGGCGTCCAAGTGGGCGAACGTGGTCGCTGGCGACGGGTCAGTCAAGTCATCCGCAGGTACGTATACCGCTTGGATCGAGGTGATCGAACCGTTTTTGGTCGAAGTGATACGCTCTTGCAGAGTACCCATCTCTTCGGCCAGGGTCGGCTGGTAACCTACTGCGGAAGGCATACGGCCCAGCAGTGCGGATACTTCAGTACCGGCCAGGGTGTAACGATAGATGTTGTCGACGAACAGCAGAACGTCGTTACCTTCGTCACGGAACTTCTCGGCCATGGTCAGGCCGGTCAGTGCTACGCGCAGACGGTTGCCCGGCGGCTCGTTCATCTGACCGTAAACCAGTGCCACTTTGTCCAGAACGTTGGAATCCTTCATCTCGTGGTAGAAGTCGTTACCCTCACGAGTACGCTCACCCACACCGGCGAACACGGAATAACCGCTGTGCTCGATGGCGATGTTACGGATCAGTTCCATCATGTTTACGGTTTTGCCTACACCGGCACCACCGAACAGACCGACTTTACCGCCCTTGGCGAACGGGCAAACCAGGTCGATAACCTTGATGCCGGTTTCCAGCAGGTCGTTGCCGCCCGCTTGTTCCGCGAAGGAAGGCGCAGGACGGTGAATGCCCCAGCGCTCTTCGGTGTCGATTGGACCGGCTTCGTCGATCGGGTTACCGAGGACGTCCATGATCCGGCCCAGGGTCGCTTTACCGACCGGTACGGAGATGGCTGCGCCAGAGTCAGTGACTTCCAGACCGCGCTTCAAGCCTTCGGTGGAACCCATTGCAATGGTACGAACCACGCCGTCGCCCAGCTGCTGCTGAACTTCCAGGGTGGTGCCTGCATCGCTTTTGACTTTCAAAGCGTTGTAGATGCTCGGTACGCTGTCGCGTGGGAATTCCACGTCGATAACGGCGCCGATGATTTGAACGATACGTCCGCTACTCATAGCTGGATCCTCTGAATATTTGAACCGTTAAACCGCGGCAGCGCCGCCGACGATTTCCGAGATCTCTTGGGTGATCGCAGCCTGACGCGCCTTGTTGTAGATCAGCTGCAAATCGCTGATCAAATCACCGGCGTTGTCGGTAGCGTTCTTCATCGCGATCATCCGCGCAGCTTGTTCAGCCGCGTTGTTCTCGACCACCGCCTGGTACACCTGCGACTCCACGTAGCGCACCATCAAGCCGTCAAGCAGCTCTTTGGCGTCTGGTTCGTAGAGGTAGTCCCAGTGGTGCTTGAGTTCTTGTTCCGGGGCGGCCACCAATGGAATCAACTGCTCCACGGTAGGCTGTTGCGTCATGGTGTTGATGAACTTGTTGGATACCACGGAGAGGCGGTCAATCCGGCCTTCCAGGTATGCATCCAGCATCACCTTGACGCTGCCGATCAAATCATTGATCGACGGTTCTTCACCCAGGTGGCTGATAGCTGCAACGACGTTACCGCCGAAGTTGCGGAAAAAGGCCGCACCCTTGCTACCGACCACACACAGATCGATCTCGACGCCTTTTTCGCGGTTTACCGCCATGTCCTTGACCAGGGCCTTGAACAGGTTGGTATTCAAACCACCGCACAAACCACGGTCACTGCTCACCACGACATAACCGACGCGCTTTACTTCGCGATCGATCATGAACGGGTGGCGATATTCCGGGTTGGCGTTGGCCAGATGACCAATAACCTGGCGGATACGCTCCGCGTAGGGACGGCTAGCAGCCATGCGCATTTGTGCCTTGCGCATTTTGCTGACCGCCACTTTTTCCATGGCGCTGGTGATCTTTTGCGTGCTTTTGATGCTCGCAATCTTACTGCGAATCTCTTTTGCGCCTGCCATGTAACACCTATCAGGTTAGCAAGCGGGAGCCTCGCGGCCCCCGCTGCGGCTTACCAGGTTTGGGTGGCCTTGAACTTCTCGATACCGGCTTTGATGCCAGCGTCGATGTCGTCATTGAAGTCACCCTTCACGTTGATCTTCGCCATCAATTCGGCGTGATCGCGGTTGAAGTAAGCAATCAGCGCTTGTTCGAAGCTGCCGACCTTGGTGATTTCAACGTCGGTCAGGAACCCACGCTCAGCGGCATACAGCGACAGCGCCATGTCAGCGATCGACATTGGTGCGTATTGCTTCTGCTTCATCAGCTCGGTAACGCGCTGACCATGCTCAAGTTGCTTACGGGTCGCTTCGTCCAGGTCAGAAGCGAACTGGGCGAATGCCGCCAGTTCACGGTACTGAGCCAGAGCGGTACGGATACCACCGGAGAGCTTCTTGATGATCTTGGTCTGAGCGGCACCACCCACACGGGATACCGAAACACCGGCGTTCACTGCAGGACGGATCCCGGAGTTGAACATGGCCGATTCCAGGAAGATCTGACCGTCGGTGATGGAAATCACGTTGGTCGGAACGAACGCGGAAACGTCGCCAGCCTGGGTTTCGATGATCGGCAGTGCGGTCAGGGAACCGGTTTTGCCGGTCACTGCGCCGTTGGTGAACTTCTCTACGTATTCTTCCGAAACGCGGGATGCGCGCTCCAGCAGACGGGAGTGGAGATAGAACACGTCGCCTGGGTAAGCTTCACGGCCTGGTGGACGGCGCAGCAGCAGGGAAATCTGGCGGTAAGCCACTGCTTGCTTGGACAGATCGTCATAAACGATCAGCGCGTCTTCACCGCGGTCGCGGAAGTATTCGCCCATGGTGCAACCGGAGTACGGTGCCAGGAACTGAAGTGCAGCGGATTCGGAAGCACTGGCGGCCACGACGATGGTGTTAGCCAGGGCGCCGTTTTCTTCCAGCTTGCGAACCACGTTGGCGATGGTCGATTGTTTCTGACCGATGGCTACGTAGACGCAGAAAATCCCGCTGTCTTTCTGGTTGATGATCGCGTCGATCGCCAGAGCGGTTTTACCGATCTGACGGTCACCGATGATCAGCTCACGCTGGCCACGGCCGACAGGAATCATGGCATCGACAGCCTTGTAGCCAGTCTGTACAGGCTGGTCTACCGACTTACGCCAGATCACGCCTGGAGCAACTTTCTCGACCGCATCGGTCTCGGTGTTGTTCAGCGGACCTTTGCCGTCAACTGGGTTACCCAGTGCGTCGACAACGCGACCCAGCAGTTCCTTACCAACCGGAACTTCCAGGATGCGGCCTGTGCACTTGGCGCTCATGCCTTCGGCCAGAGTCTGGTAGGAGCCCAATACAACGGCACCTACAGAGTCTTGCTCCAGGTTGAGGGCCATACCGTAGACGCCGCCCGGAAACTCGATCATCTCGCCGTACATTACGTCGGCCAGACCGTGAATCCGCACGATGCCGTCAGATACGCTGACGACAGTGCCTTCGTTACGGGCTTGGGAGGTCACATCGAGCTTGTCGATGCGGCCCTTGATAATTTCACTTATTTCGGAAGGATTGAGTTGCTGCATTGCTCTGCTGCCCCTTCAAACTCAAGATTTCAATGCTTCGGCAAGATTCGCGAGTTTGCCGCGAATCGAGCCATCGATAACCAGGTCGCCGGCGCGAATGATGACACCACCAATCAGGGTGGCATCCTCCGCAACTTGCAGGCGCACTTCCCGGTCGAGTCGTGCACTGAGAACCTTGGCGAGTTTGTCTTGCTGTTCTTGGTTCAATGCAAAAGCACTGGTCACTTCAACATCTACCGATTTCTCTTGTTCGGCCTTGTACAGGTCAAACAGAGCGGCGATCTCCGGCAGAAGCGGGAGACGGTCGTTTTCGGCAACGACGTGGATGAAGTTCTGCACTTTTACATCAAACTTGTCGCCGCACACGTCAATAAACGTGGCGGCCTTGTCTGCGCTCGTCAGTCGCGGGGCCTTGAGCACGCGCTGCATGGTGTCGTCTTGCGACACTGCTGCAGCCAGGCCGAGCATGGCTGACCAAGAGGCCAGCTGCTGGTGGGCCTGGGCGTGCTCGAAGGCTGCCTTAGCGTAAGGTCGGGCCAACGTGGTCAATTCTGCCATGATCGCCCTCGCTTAAATTTCAGCAGCCAGTTTGTTTACCAGCTCCGCGTGCGCGTTTTGATCGATTGTGGCACCCAGGATCTTCTCAGCACCGCCGACGGCCAGAGCACCCAGTTGGGCACGCAGCGCATCTTTGACACCGTTCAGTTCCTGCTCGATCTCGGCTTGAGCCTGAACCTTCACACGGTCAGCGTCGATACGGGCTTTTTCAACAGCCTCTTCAACGATCTGGTTACCGCGTTTCTTGGCTTGCTCAATGATTTCAGCTGCCTGAGCTTTCGCTTCGCGCAGTTGTTGACCCGCTTTATCTTGGGCCAACTCCAGGTCGCGAGCTGCTCGTGCGGCAGCGTCCAGTCCGTCTGCGATCTTCTTCTGACGTTCGTGCAAAGCCGCGATGACCGGAGGCCATACGAACTTCATGCAGAAAACTACAAAAATCAAGAACGCTAAGGACTGACCAATAATGGTTGCATTAATGTTCACGCCAATACCTCGCTCGTTCGTTGCACAACACACCAATCACTCGAAAAAACGAGTGATTAACCGGCGAGTTGACCAACGAAGGGGTTCGCGAAGGTGAAGAACAGAGCGATACCAACACCGATCATGGTCACGGCGTCGAGCAGGCCGGCGACGATGAACATTTTAACTTGCAGCATTGGAACCATTTCTGGCTGACGCGCTGCGCCTTCCAGGAACTTGCCGCCCAGCAGGCCGAAACCAATGGCAGTACCCAGGGCGCCCAGGCCGATCAACAGTGCAACAGCGATAGCGGTTAGACCAACTACAGTTTCCATCTTTCCTCCCGACTTTTACGTCGTATGGTTTAGGTTTTTTAGATTTTAAAGCGGTAAAACAAATCGTTTCATAGCCCTTCAGGGCTACCCTCCCATTTGACCGGGAGGGACATCAGACTAGTCGAGACTGGTCTTAATGGTTCTCTTCGTGCGCCATCGACAGGTAGACGATGGTCAGCATCATGAAGATAAACGCCTGCAGGGTGATGATCAGGATGTGGAACACAGCCCACGCCCACTGCAGAACAATGCCCAGGCCGCTAAGCCAGAGCAGACCACTGCCGAACATCACAGCGATCAGAATGAACACCAGCTCGCCGGCATACATGTTGCCGAACAGTCGCAGGGCCAGGGAAATCGGCTTGGCGACCAGGGTCACGAACTCCAGCAGGAAGTTCACCGGGATCAGCAGCGCTTGAACGAAGATGTTCTTGCTGCCGAACGGGTGCAGGGTCAGTTCGCCGATGAAGCCGCCGATGCCCTTGATCTTGATGCTGTAGAAAATGATCAACGCGAACACCGACAGGGCCATGCCCAGGGTGGCGTTAGGGTCCGTGGTCGAAACCGCACGGAATGGAATGTGGTGATCGCCGGAGATCAGGATGGCCAGCTGAGGAATCCAGTCGACCGGGATCAGGTCGACGGCGTTCATCAGGAACACCCAGACGAAGATGGTCAGTGCCAACGGTGCAATCACCGCGCTACGACCATGGAAGCTGTCCCGCACGCTGCCATCGACGAATTCGACCAATACTTCAACGAAGTTCTGCAAAGCACCTGGCTGACCGGAAGTCGCCTTCTTTGCCGCCATGCGGAAAATCAGGACAAAGATCAGACCCAATGCGACAGACCAGCCCAGAGTATCCAGGTGGAATGCCCAGAAGCCCATTTCTTTGGCTTCTGCTGCGGAGTGGGCAAAGCCCCAGCCGCCGTTGGGAAGCTGACCGAAGGTCAGGTTCTGCAAGTGGTGCTGGATATAGCCCGAAGCGGTTGTTTCTGCCATGGTTGCCTCAAACGCCCTAAGGTTTCGAAAGTCTTGTTTTCATTAGCAGGGGAGCGAACCAGCTGACCAGTTGGGTCAACACGAAGACGCCGAATACAGCCAGCGGCGCCAATGGCTTCACACCTGCAAAGGTCAGTGCAAACAGCACTGCCGTCAAAATCAATTTCCCCGCCTCGCCGGCATAAAAAGACCGGACGATAGCCTGGGCTGCTCGGGCGCCGGAAAACCGAAAGGCCCTGTGAGCAAAATACATATTGGGCAGCAAGGCTATCAGGCCTCCGCAGAGTCCCGAGTATCCGGCTACGACTCCATACCAATACCAGAGCGCCAAAGAGGCGATCAGTAAAATGACAAATTGAGCCACTAAAACCGGGAAAACGGCCAAGCGATGGAACGGCAACGTGTTTGGCGTGCGGGTTTCCATCACTCTTGCTCCTCAATGGTCGGCTGCCGGAAATCAATAACTTGGCATAATTTGTGCCGACAAAATGCGCGCAGAGTATAGGGGCGGTTCTGCCCCTATTCAACTGCCGGGTAGTGATTTCCGACTGCGCGCTACAGAAGCAATTGTTTCAGCGGATGTGGGCAAGGACGCCCTGAAGCTCATCCAATGAGTTATATCCGATGACCAATTGCCCTTTGCCTTTCTTGCCATGACGAATTTGCACCGCAGAGCCTAGGCGTTCGGCCAGGCGCTGCTCCAGGCGTGCAATATCCGGATCAGGTTTGGCGGTTTCGACCGGTGCAGGTTTGCCACTGAGCCACTGGCGAACCAGGGCCTCGGTCTGACGAACGGTGAGGCCTCGTGCGACAACGTGTCGCGCCCCCTCAACCTGTTGATTTTCCGGCAAACCGAGCAAAGCACGGGCATGACCCATTTCCAGGTCGCCATGGGAAAGCATGGTTTTGATGACTTCCGGCAGCGCGATCAGGCGCAACAGGTTGGACACGGTAACCCGGGACTTGCCCACCGCATCCGCGACTTCCTGCTGAGTCAGTTTGAATTCCTGCTGCAAACGCTGCAGGGCGATCGCTTCCTCGATCGGATTGAGGTCTTCACGCTGGATGTTCTCGATCAACGCCATGGCGATGGCGGTTTCATCCGGCACATCGCGCACCATTGCCGGAATGGTTTCCTTGCCGGCCTGCTGGCTGGCGCGCCAGCGGCGCTCGCCGGCGATGATTTCAAAGCGGCCTGCACCAATCGGGCGCACCACGATCGGCTGCATCACGCCCTGGGCCTTGATCGAATTCGCCAATTCCTCCAGCGCCTGCGGGTCCATGTCCCGGCGCGGCTGGTATTTGCCGCGCTGGATCAGGTCCAGCGGCAGGTGCTGCAGCTCGCGCTCGTCGGCCTGCACTGCCTGTTCTTCAAGGGTCGTGACAGTCGGACCACTCAGCAGTGCATCCAGTCCACGTCCGAGACCTCGTTTCTTGACGGCCATGGGGATTCCTTAAGTTGGCTGGGCTGCAGCGGTGCGTGAATTGCGGCGTTGACGGCGAACCATCTCGCCGGCCAGCGCCAGATAGGCAATGGCGCCGCGGGAAGACTTGTCGTACGCCAGCGCGGGCATGCCATAGCTTGGCGCTTCGGCCAGGCGGATGTTGCGTGGAATCACGGTGTCGTAGAGCTGATCGCCGAAGTGTTCCTTGAGCTGTGCCGACACATCGTTCATCAGGCTCAGGCGCGGGTCATACATGGTCCGCAGCAGGCCTTCGATTTGCAGGTTCGGGTTGAGCAACTCGGCGATACGCTTGATGTTATCCACAAGGTCGCTCAAGCCTTCGAGCGCGAAGTACTCGCACTGCATGGGGATAATCACCCCGTCGGCCGCAACCAGTGCGTTCAACGTCAGCATCGACAGCGACGGCGGGCAGTCGATCAAAATGTAGTCGTAATTCTCGCGAATCGGCGCCAGAGCGCTGCGCAGACGGCTTTCTTTCATCTGCATTTCCAGCAGCACCACTTCCGCCGCGGTCAAATCGCGGTTGGCCGGCAGCAGTTGATAACCGCCGTGCTCGGAGAAGTGCATGGCCTGGGCCAGGTCGCACTCGCCAATCAGCAAGTCGTAGACCGAGTTTTCCAGGCCGTGTTTATCCACACCGCTACCCATGGTGGCGTTGCCCTGTGGATCGAGATCGATCAACAGCACCCGACGCTTGGTAGCGACCAGGGATGCTGCGAGGTTGATGCAGGTGGTGGTTTTGCCCACGCCACCTTTCTGGTTCGCTATCGCGAATACCTTAGCCATTCTTGCTTGTGTTCCCAATCATGCCGTGCGGCGCAGTATCAGCAGATGGCGTTGGCCTTGGCAACCGGGTACGGCCAAGGCGTGTTCGCTATCGAGGTGGAAGTCTGCCGGCAATGCTAACAGCTCGTCGCTTGGATGAACGCCCTTCATTGCCAGCCAACGGGTATCGCGGTCGCCGAGGTGGCGGGTCCAGTTGCTGAAGTTCTCCATGCTGCTGAACGCCCGGGAAACAATTCCGTTGAAAGGCTGTTCAGGCGTAAAGGCTTCGACGCGACTGTGGATAACTTGCAGGTTATCCAGCTTGAGTTCGAGTTTGACCTGGGTCAGGAAGCGGGTTTTCTTGCCGTTGCTGTCCAGGCAGGTCACTTGCGACTCCGGAAACAGGATCGCCAGCGGGATGCCGGGCATGCCGCCGCCGCTGCCAACGTCGAGCCAGCGGCCGTTTTCGATAAACGGCATGACACTGAGACTGTCGAGCAGATGGCGGGAGACCATTTCGTCCGGGTCACGCACCGCAGTGAGGTTGTAAGCCTTGTTCCATTTGATCAACAGGGCCAGATAACCCAGCAGCAACTCGTGCTGGGCTTCGGTCAGGTTGACGCCAAGCTGGCGAGCACCTGTGGATAACTCTTCGGCGTGTTGCGAGGTGACCAACGAACTCAAGCGCTTTGCTCCAACTGACGGCCCGCGCCGCGTTTTTTCAAATGAATCATCAACAGCGAAATGGCTGCCGGCGTGACGCCCGGGATACGGGACGCCTGGCCCAGGGTCTCCGGCCGAGTTATCCCCAGCTTGCCTTGGATCTCTTTCGACAGCCCGGAAATGTTTGTGTAATCGATATCCACAGGCAGCTTGGTGTCTTCGCTGGCCCGCAGACGAGCGATCTCATCCTGCTGACGGTCAATGTAACCGGCGTATTTGGTCTTGATTTCGACCTGCTCGGCAACCTGTGGATCTTCTGCGCCAGCGCCGGTGACCGAGATCAGACCAGCGTAGTCGATTTCCGGACGGGACAGCAGGTTCAGCAAGTTGTATTCGTGAGTCAGCGGCGTGCCGAATTTTTCGGCAATCGCGTCGCCTTGCTCGGTGCCCGGGCGAACCCAAGTACTTTTCAGGCGTTGCTCTTCCAACTCGATACTTTCGCGTTTTTTGCAGAAGGCCGCCCAACGCACGTCGTCGACCAGGCCCAATTCGCGACCTTTTTCGGTCAAGCGCAGGTCGGCGTTGTCTTCCCGCAGGATCAGGCGGTATTCGGCCCGGGACGTAAACATCCGGTACGGTTCCTGGGTTCCGAGGGTGATCAGGTCGTCGACCAACACACCGATGTACGCCTCATCGCGACGCGGACACCAGCTGTCTTTGCCCTGTGCACGCAGTGCCGCGTTGGTTCCGGCCAGCAAACCCTGGGCGCCAGCTTCTTCGTAACCGGTGGTGCCGTTGATTTGCCCTGCAAAGAACAAACCGCCGATGACCTTGGTTTCCAGGCTGTATTTCAGGTCACGCGGGTCGAAGTAGTCGTACTCGATGGCGTAGCCAGGACGCACGATGTGCGCATTTTCCATACCGCGAATCGACTGCACGATCTGGATTTGCACGTCGAACGGCAGAGACGTGGAAATTCCGTTCGGGTACAGCTCATGGGTGGTCAGACCTTCCGGTTCGATAAAAACCTGGTGGCTTTCCTTGTCGGCAAAGCGGTGGATCTTGTCTTCGATCGACGGGCAGTAGCGCGGGCCAATACCTTCGATCACCCCGGAATACATCGGCGAACGGTCGAGGTTCGCAGCAATGATTTCGTGGGTGCGGGCGTTGGTATGGGTAATCCAGCAACTGACCTGCTTCGGATGCTGTTCCTTGGAGCCCATGAACGACATCACCGGAATCGGTGTATCGCCGGCTTGCTCGGTCATCACCGAGAAATCCACAGACCGGCCATCAATTCGCGGCGGCGTGCCGGTTTTCAGGCGACCAACACGCAGTGGCAGTTCGCGAAGGCGCTGAGCCAAGGCGATTGACGGTGGATCACCGGCGCGGCCACCGGAATAGTTCTGCATACCGATGTGGATAAGTCCGCCGAGGAAGGTACCGGTGGTCAACACCACGGATTCTGCGAAGAAACGCAGGCCCATTTGCGTGACAACACCGCGTACCTGGTCTTGTTCGACGATCAGGTCATCGGCTGCCTGTTGAAATATCCACAGGTTCGGCTGGTTTTCCAGGGTTTCGCGGACAGCGGCCTTGTACAGGATGCGGTCGGCTTGAGCACGTGTGGCTCGTACGGCCGGGCCTTTGCGACTGTTCAGTACGCGAAATTGAATACCACCTTTGTCGGTAGCCATGGCCATCGCGCCGCCGAGGGCATCGATTTCCTTGACCAGATGGCTTTTGCCAATCCCGCCAATCGCGGGGTTGCAGCTCATGGCGCCGAGGGTTTCCACGTTATGCGTCAGCAACAGGGTTTTTGCCCCCATGCGTGCTGACGCCAGTGCTGCCTCGGTACCGGCATGACCGCCGCCGATGACGATCACTTCAAAACGGGAAGGGAAATCCACCACGCACCTCGTGCCTGCTTCTGTAGGTAATTAGGAATGAGCGTTCGAGATCAGGTTTTCGAACGAGTCGGCAAGTATAGGGACTTCGCCCTTCCTAAAGAACCCTTTGCACAAAATTTAACCAGCTGTGGATGAATCACGAACAATAGAAATTAAAAGAGAGAAATTTATTAAATCTTTGTTTTTATGTTTATTTCTACTGAGGCATGTTTCTGTGGATAGATCTCTACAGGCCTTTATTTACGATATGTACAGAGATTCTAAAGTCTGTGGTTAGGTGCCAATGAGGCCCTTGGATAAGTGCTTTAAGCCTGTGGATTAAACGGGTGGTTATCCACAGAGGGGTTTTTACTCAGGTTTCAAGCCTGGTTATCAACCGGGCACAGGGGCGGTTATTCACAGGGCTTAATCCACAGAAAATACGGATCCCGATAAGTTTCAGGCAGGCAGATGCCTCCGAAAATCCTCGGTCAGGCAGGAAACAGTTCATTTGCATTTGTGAAACGGGTTGATGGAACGCCTATTGTGAGAAAGCGCCACGGCAGTTAATAATAGTTATTATCATTAACCTGCCTCGTCACCTCTCATGGCCCTTCCCTCGCATACCGTTGCAGTCCAGCACATCTATGAGCAGCACCATTCGTGGTTGCACAGCTGGCTCAAGGGAAAGTTGCATAACGCCTGCGATGCAGCTGACGTGGCACACGATACGTTCGTGCGGATCCTGGGCGGCCGCAATGCGACGCAGATCCTCGAGCCCAGGGACTATCTGGCCACAGTTGCCCGGGGACTGGTGATTGACCGCTATCGCCGCCGCGCCATTGAGCAGGCCTATCTGCAAACCCTGGCAGACCGGCCCGAAGCGATCGCAATCAGTGAAGAAGACAAGGCCATCATCATTGAAACCCTCGTTGCTGTGGATAAAGCCTTGTGTGGGCTGGGGGAACGGGCCAGGCGAATTTTCATGCTGTCCCAGGTCGAAGGCCTGACTTATCAACAGATCGCCGATCAGTTGCGTGTCTCGCTGACCACCGTCAAGAAACATATGGTTCGGGCCCTGACTGAATGCGCCTTGATCATGGCGGGCATGTAATGGCTGCCCCGGATCGCAAGACGTTCGAAGCCGCCGCCAGTTGGTACGTGCAATTTCAATCGCAGCCACCGACACCCGCGCAACAAAGTGCCTGGCAGCAATGGCTCAACGGCGATCCCTCCCATCAGGCGGCCTGGAACCAGATGGAGCAGTTGCAACGTGGCCTCGGTGCGCTACCCAAGGACTTCACCCGTCGTGCGCTCTCGGCCAGTCAACAACGGCGGCAAGTGCTCAAGCTGATGCTGATGCTCGGTGCCGCCGGGTACTTGGGGTGGAACGTTCAACAACACACGTCCCTGGGCAACCTCTGGGCTGACTATCGGACCAAGGTCGGCGAACGACGGCGAATCGGGTTGGCCGACGGCACTCAAATTGACCTCAATACGAACACGGCTATCGACGTACTTTTCGACGGGCAGCAGCGACTGGTCCGTTTGCGTGAGGGGGAAGTACTTATCCACACCGGAAAGTCGGGCCGGCAAACACCGTTTTATGTTGAAACCCATGAGGGTCGTGTTCAAGCCTTGGGTACGCGGTTCACTGTTCGTCAACTGCAAGGGTCGACGCGGGTTGGTGTGCTGGAAGACCGGGTCAGCGTGCAACCCGTCGACCAGCCGGCCAATAGCCGAGTGCTCGGACCTGGTGAGAGTGTCGACTTCGGCACGCAAGACGTAGGCCCCAGCCATATCTATCGCGGGAACCAAGCCGCATGGGTCGACGGCCAACTGATCGTTCTGGATGCGCGACTGGGGGATGTCATCGACGAACTGGCGCGCTATCGGCCGGGCGTTATGCAGTGCGATGCCGCATCAGCGCGGCTGCGGGTGTCCGGCACTTTCCGTCTGGATTCCACCGACGCCGTATTGGCCAACCTGCAGGTCACGCTGCCGATCCACGTGAAGTATTTCACGCGCTATTGGGTCTCCGTCACCCTTACCGCTTGATACTGAAAAAATACTCTCAGCGGGGGTTATCTTTTTTTTACCTGGCGCGGCCCTACAGGTAATCACGATGCTACCTTCAGGGCTTACTCACACATGCGCCTTCCTACAAAACTTCGCCAGCGTCTCTCCCATCACGGCATCACGTATGGCTTGCTGCTGGCCACGGCCGCGACTGCCAGCACCTTGCTATGCACTCGGGCCATTGCTGCCAGCCCAGTGCAACATTACGTGATCGCCTCCGGGCCACTCGACAATGCCTTGAGCCAATTTGCGTCGAAGGCCAATGTGATTCTGTCATTCTCGCCGCAGCAGACGGCGCGCCTGCAAAGTCCTGGGCTGGAGGGTGACTACTCGGTGGAGCAAGGGTTTGCGTTATTGCTGCAAAACTCGGGATTGCAGGCGGCGGTTCAAGGCCCCGGCAGCTACGCGCTGCAGCCGGCTGCGAGCGGGGAACAGCTCATGCTGGCCCCCACTACTGTCAGCACTTATCAACAGACTGGGTTCAATCAGGAAATTGCCGGGGACGTAGGTTACAAGGCGCAAAACAGCCGAATCGGTACCAAGACCAGCACACCATTGTCGGAAACCCCGCGCTCGGTGTCGGTGGTGACCGGCCAGCGCATCAAGGATCAAAAATCCCAGACACTCACAGAAGTGCTGGGCTATGTGCCGGGAATCTTTGCCCCTCCCTTCGCTGCGGGCGACGGGCTGGCCGGTGACTTGTTCTTCATTCGCGGTTTCAACGCCACGGATTATGGCTACGGCCTGCTGCGCGATGGCTTGCGAGTCCAAGGCAACCGGTATGACACCACCAGCGAACCTTATGGCCTGGAACGGGTGGAGATATTCCGTGGCCCTTCTTCCCTGCTCTACGGCGAAAACGCACCCGGTGGCCTGGTCAACCTGGTGAGTAAACACCCGACAGCTACACCACAAGGCGAAGTTCAGCTGACCTACGGTTCTAATAACCGGCGCCAGGTGGGTGTGGATATCTCCGGTCCCTTGGACGACAGCGGCAATATCCTTGGACGGGTGGTGATGCTCGGCAGGAAGTCCGACACCCAGACCGATCACGTTCCCGATGACCGTCTGTATATCGCACCGTCCCTGACCCTCAATTTCGACGACTACAACACCCTGACGCTGCTGGCCAACTACCAGAAAGACCACACCAATCTTGAACTTGGCCTACCTGCAGCAGGCACGTTACTGACCAACCCCAACGGAAAGCTCTCCAAGCACACCATGCTCGGTGACCCGGATTGGAACACCTTCGAACGGGAAACCTGGAGCACCGGCTACGAGTTCAGCCACAGCTTCAATGATGACTGGCAGTTTCGGCAGAACTCGCGCTACATGCAGTCGCGAATCACCCGCCATGAAACCTGGCCAGGCAACCTGAATAATGCGGGGTTCGGCACACAGCTGAACATGAATGCCTACGACCGCTACAACAAATCGATGGTCTACTCGCTGGATAACCAGTTGGAAGGCAAATTCCAGGTAGGCGGGCTGGAAAATACCGTGCTGTTCGGTGCCAGCTATGACCGTACCTCGTTCAGCCAGGATTGGAATGCCGGATTTGCAGGCACGATCAATGTGTATAACCCGGTGTACCTGAGGGACCCATTGACGCCTCTCGCGGTGCAAAACACGTTGCTCGAACAGCAGATGAAAGGTGTTTATGCACAGCTTCAGAGCAAGTATGACCACTGGTTATTCTTGCTCGGCGGGCGGCAGGACTGGGTCGACAGTGATTTTCGCGACAAGGTGGCCAAGGCCGGCAACATCAGCTCTGAAGACCGCAAGTTCACCTATCAGGGCGGGATCATGTACCAGTTCGACAATGGCCTGACGCCATATGTCAGCTACTCGACCGCGTTCGTTCCGGTACAGCAGATCTCCAATGCCGGCACACCGCTGGACCCGATCACCAGCAGTCAATATGAAGTAGGCCTCAAGTACGAGCCGATCGGCTGGGACACGGCGATGACGTTGTCGGTCTATGACTTGCGCAAGCAGGACGACACGTACCTCGACGCCACGACCAATACCTACCGCCAGGTCGGCGAAAGCCGGGCCAAGGGTTTGGAAGTGGAGGTCAACAGCAACCTCACACCTAATTTGAACGTGACTGCGGCCTACACCTACACCGATGCTCGGATTACCAAGGATTCGGCAACGTCGCTCGTGGAAGGTCACCAGATGACCGGTGTTCCGCGTAATCAGGCTTCGGTCTGGGGCAAATACCGCTTTCTTGATGGCCAGCTCAAGGGCTTGTCCGTCGGTGGCGGCGTGCGCTACTTCGACAGCACTTTCTCTTACACCGCGCCTTCTCTTTACGGGAAGCTGGATGCTGGAAGCGTGACGTTGGTGGATGCCGCCATTGGTTACCAGATTGACCAGCACTGGTCGGTAGACGTGAACGCGAAGAACCTGTTCGACAAGGAGTATGTGTCCGGCTGCAACGATGCGGGCCGCTGCTACTGGGGTGAAAGCCGGACGCTACTCGGAACAGTTTCCTACAACTGGTAACCAGCCAGCTGTGGATAACCGCCTATTTCCCGATACAGAAGCTTGAAAAGATCCGCCCCAACAAATCATCGGAGCTGAATGCGCCGGTGATCTCCCCCAACAGCTGCTGCGCCTGGCGTAAATCTTCAGCCAGCAGCTCACCGGCTCCTGCCAGCGTCAGTTGCTCACGGCCATGCTCGAGGGCGGCGCTGGCATGCCGCAGTGCCTCCAGGTGCCTGCGACGAGCGCTGAAGCTGCTTTCCGAAGTCTGCTCGTAGCCCATGCACGCTTTCAGATGATCGCGCAGCAGTTCCAGCCCTTCTCCTGCAGCCTTGGCACTCAAGCTGATTGTCACGTGGCCATCTTCACTGACTTCCAGGGCAATTGCCTCGCCCGTCAGGTCAGCCTTGTTGCGAATCAGCGTGACCTTGGCCGGGTCCGGCCGTTGTTCGAGGAATTCCGGCCACAGTGCGAACGGGTCTGCAGCCTCTGGCGCGGTGGCATCCACCACCAGCAACACGCGGTCAGCTTCCGTAATGGCCTTCAACGCGCGTTCCACCCCGATCTTTTCCACCTGGTCATCGGTGTCACGCAGTCCAGCGGTGTCCACCACATGCAGGGGCATGCCATCGATGTGGATATGTTCGCGCAGGATATCCCGCGTGGTGCCGGCGATCTCGGTGACGATCGCGGCCTCTCGCCCGGCCAGGGCATTGAGCAGGCTCGACTTGCCGGCGTTGGGACGGCCGGCAATCACCACGGTCATACCGTCACGCAGCAAGGCACCTTGCCCGGCTTCGCGCAGCACTGTGGATAACTCGTCGCGAACCTTATCCAGCATCGCCAGGACATGGCCATCGGCAAGGAAGTCGATTTCTTCCTCCGGGAAATCAATCGCGGCCTCCACGTAGATGCGCAAGCTGATCAACTGCTCGGTGAGGTTATGCACACGCAGGGAAAACGCGCCCTGCAACGAGCGCAACGCATTGCGCGCAGCTTGTGCAGAGCTGGCTTCGATCAGGTCGGCAATCGCCTCGGCCTGGGCCAGGTCGAGTTTGTCGTTGAGGAACGCGCGTTCGCTGAATTCACCCGGACGTGCCAGGCGGCAACCCAACTGCAGGCAACGCTGCAGCAGCATGTCCAGAACGATCGGGCCGCCGTGGCCTTGCAGCTCGAGGACGTCTTCGCCGGTAAAGGAGTTCGGCCCCGGGAAATAAAGGGCGATACCTTCATCCAGCACTTCTTCATCAGCACCTAAAAACGGCCCGTAATGCGCATACCTCGGCTTCAGTTCCCGCCCACTGATGGCCTGGGCCGCCACGCCGGCGAGCGGCCCGGAAATACGAACGATACCGACACCACCACGACCTTGAGCGGTGGCGACAGCGGCGATGGTTTCACGAGGAGCGCTCATGGCGGGTACCCGGATAAAAGTGACAGAAAGCAAAACGCCCCACTAGGGGGCGTCTTGAGTGGTGTTATCCACAGAGTAAATTACGCCTCGGCTTTTTTGGTAGCCGCTTCGATTTTACGTGTGATGTACCACTGTTGGGAGATCGACAGGCAGTTGTTGACCACCCAGTACAGCACCAGACCAGCCGGGAACCACAGGAAGAAGAAGGTGAAGATGATTGGCATCATTTTCATTACCTTGGCCTGCATCGGGTCCGGCGGAGTCGGGTTCAGACGCTGCTGGATGAACATGGTCGCGCCCATGATGATCGGCAGGATAAAGAACGGGTCTTTGATCGACAGGTCAGTTATCCACAGCATGAACGGAGCCTGGCGCATTTCCACGCTTTCCAGGAGCACCCAGTACAGCGACAGGAATACCGGCATCTGCACCAGAATCGGCAAGCATCCACCCAACGGGTTGATCTTCTCTTTCTTGTACAGCTCCATCATGGCCTGGGACATTTTCTGCCGGTCATCGCCATGTTGTTCTTTCAGCGCGGCCAGTTTCGGGGCCACGGCACGCATACGCGCCATCGACTTGTAGCTGGCAGCCGACAGTGGGAAGAAGATCCCCTTGATCAGCATGGTCAGCAGGATAATCGAGAAGCCCCAGTTACCCACAATGCTGTGGATATGTTGCAGCAGCCAGAAAATCGGCTGGGCAATGAACCACAGAATGCCGTAATCCACAGTCAGTTCCAGACCTGGGGATAACTCTTTGAGGACTGCCTGGCTCTTCGGACCGGCGTACAACGTGGCGCTAGCTTCAGCCTTGGCACCCGGCGCGACGGTCAACGTCGGGCCAGTAAAGCCAATGATGTAGTTGCCTTGGCTGTCTTTGCGGGTTTGAACCAGGTTGGCATCACCTTTGTTCGGGATCCATGCGGTCACGAAGTAGTGTTGCAACCAGGCAACCCAGCCACCTTGAACGGTTTCTTTCAGCGCGCCCTTGTCGATATCTTTCATCGACACTTTTTTGTACGGCTCGCTACTTGTCCACAGGGCTGCGCCCAGGTAAGTCGCGGTGCCGGTGGCGGTGCTGGAAGAAGGATCGGCGCTGTTGTCACGCTTGAGCTGGGCAAACAGGTTGCCCGTCCACGGCTTCGCGCTTTCGTTGTCGATCAGGTAAGTGACTTTCAGATCGTACAAACCGCGGGTGAAGCTGAAACGCTTGATGTAGTTGACGCCGTCGTGACTGAATTTCAGGTCGACGTTCAACTGGTTCTGGCCATCGGCCAGTTGATAAGTCTTCTGTTCGGTCGAATAAACCGGACGACCGGTAGCACGAGCATCCGGACCGTCAGTACCGGTCAGGCCACTTTGCGCCAGATATACACGTTCGCCACCGTTATCGAACAGCTGGAACGGAACATCCGGATGGTCTTGGCGACGTGGATACAGCGGCAATTTCAGCTGGGCGATATCACCACCCTGTGGGTCGATTGCCAGGTCCAGTACATCCGTTTTTACATGGATGAGGTCTTTATTGGTGACGACCGGGGTTTCTACCGGGGTACTGGTATCGGCATTCGCGCTGGGTACATCGGCACTGGCGGCAGCATTGTTACCCAGTGGCGTATCCGGAATAGCCGGCGCCGACTGATTGGTAGCAACATTCTGAGTCGGCAGGGCAGCTTGGCCATAATCCTGGTTCCACTTAAGAACCATAGAGTAGGACACGATTGCCAGGGCGACGATCAGGATCGTGCGTTTAATATCCATGATTACTCGGCCATCGAAGAAGAACGGGAGGTAGGGATAGGCGGAACCGGGTCATAACCACCGGGATTCCACGGATGACAGCGACCTAAACGACGAAAGGTCAGCCAGCCACCGCGCAGAAGGCCATGATTTTCTATGGCTTCCAACGCGTAGCAGGAACAACTGGGGTAGAAACGACAGTGGTTTGCCATCAGGGGACTAATGGCATAGCGGTAAAACTGGATCGGAACGAGGGCCAGTTTACGCATCAGTACTGTCTACCCCTACAGTTTCGGTGCTGACAGCTGGTGCTGGCTTGTTGGTACGAGCCAAACGTTTCCAGAGCTTGCCGAAATGCTGAATCAATTCGGGGTTTTCTACGTCCCCCAAGCCTTTGCGCGCGACGATAACAATATCCCAACCAACCAGAGTCTCCTGGTGGAGGCGAAACGATTCGCGCATCAGACGCTTGAGGCGATTGCGCTCAACGGAGAGCTTTACGCTCTTCTTGCCGATCACCAACCCGAGACGGGGGTGATCCAGATCGTTGTTACGCGCAAGGAGCAGGAGATTTTTCCCCGGAACCTTGCCGGTGGGGGAGTCAAAGACTGCCTTGAAATGCCGGGGGGTTAGCAGACGCTTTTCCCGACTGAAGTCCTGACTCACCACCAGTACCGGATTATCAAACTGCCAGACGCGCACGACCTTTGGCGCGGCGACGCGACAGGACAGCACGGCCGTTCTTGGTGGCCATGCGAGCACGGAAGCCGTGAGTACGGGCGCGTTTGATGGTGCTTGGTTGGAAAGTACGTTTCATGGCGTGTTACCTGGTTCGTCCACAACGGGCCGGAATGGCCCCCGTTTTAAGAGACCGGCGATTCTAGAGAAAGCAAGCCTCTAGGTCAATTTCCAACCAGCTTTTCCTTTAATTAGATATCTGGAGGCCTGCGGACCGAATCCGGGCGATTCGCCTTTGACGAGCAATGCCATAGATATAAAAATAAAGAAGGAAGTTATTTAAAGCTTTTCTGTAAAGCTTATAAAAGCTAGGCACCCCATCTTCTGTGGATAACTGCCTTGAGGCCATATTCTACGGGCTGTACAGAGAATGACAACACGGGGGAGAAACGGTGCTCTGCCTGTGCTGCGCTATCGGATAAGCTGTGTGTGGAATGGCTAGTTATCCACAGGCCAGTTACCCACAGACTTTCGACCCCACTTGTACAACGAGCTTAGGGGCGCTTATCCACAGAGCTTATGCACAGACCATTTGTCGCCTTTTTTACGGTTAAGGCATTGATTCTTGGCGCCCTGTGAGCAACCTACATGTGGATAAGTGGGCGGCTGGCCGCTACAATGGCGGCTGTTTTTGCCTCACCGGCTTTCAACTTAGGGGATATCCGTGTCAGTGGAACTTTGGCAGCAGTGCGTGGAGCTTTTGCGCGATGAGCTGCCTGCCCAGCAATTCAACACCTGGATCCGTCCGCTACAGGTCGAAGCCGAAGGCGACGAGTTGCGTGTCTACGCACCCAATCGTTTTGTTCTCGACTGGGTCAACGAGAAATACCTGAGCCGCGTTCTCGAATTGCTCGATGAACATGGCAACGGGCTTGCTCCGGTGCTCTCCTTATTAATAGGCAGCAAACGTAGCTCGGCACCTCGTGCTGCGCCGAATGCACCGTTGGCTGCCAGTGCCTCCCAGGCTCAGGCCGCTGCGGCACCTGTTAATAACTCGCCAGCCCCGGTCGCCCAGACGCCTTCGAAATCCTCGTCGCAGAAAAACGCGCCTATAAATGAAGAGCCGTCCCGCGACAGCTTTGACCCAATGGCCGGCGCCAGCTCACAACAGGCCCCGGTTCGTGCCGAACAGCGCACCGTCCAGGTAGAGGGTGCGCTCAAGCACACCAGCTATCTGAACCGCACGTTCACCTTTGAGAATTTTGTCGAAGGTAAATCCAACCAGCTGGCCCGCGCGGCTGCCTGGCAGGTCGCCGACAACCCCAAGCATGGTTACAACCCGCTCTTCCTTTATGGTGGCGTTGGCTTGGGTAAAACTCACTTGATGCACGCCGTGGGTAACCACCTATTAAAGAAGAACCCGAATGCCAAGGTCGTGTACCTGCACTCGGAGCGCTTCGTGGCCGATATGGTCAAGGCGTTGCAGCTCAACGCCATCAACGAGTTCAAGCGGTTCTACCGTTCCGTTGATGCCTTGCTGATCGATGACATTCAATTCTTCGCCCGCAAGGAACGTTCCCAGGAAGAGTTTTTCCACACGTTCAACGCGTTGCTCGAAGGTGGCCAGCAGGTCATCCTGACCAGTGACCGTTATCCGAAGGAAATCGAAGGCCTGGAAGAGCGCCTGAAGTCGCGCTTCGGCTGGGGCCTGACCGTAGCGGTAGAACCGCCGGAGCTTGAAACCCGCGTCGCGATCCTGATGAAAAAGGCCGACCAGGCCAAAGTCGACCTGCCGCACGACGCCGCGTTCTTTATCGCCCAGCGCATTCGCTCCAACGTGCGTGAACTGGAAGGCGCACTCAAGCGGGTCATCGCTCACTCGCACTTCATGGGTCGTGACATCACCATCGAGCTGATTCGCGAATCCCTGAAAGACCTGCTGGCGTTGCAAGACAAGCTGGTGAGTGTGGATAACATCCAGCGCACCGTGGCCGAGTATTACAAGATCAAGATTTCCGACCTGCTGTCCAAGCGCCGTTCGCGCTCGGTGGCACGTCCCCGCCAGGTAGCGATGGCGCTCTCCAAAGAGCTGACCAACCACAGCCTGCCGGAAATTGGTGATGTGTTTGGCGGTCGCGACCACACCACGGTCTTGCACGCGTGCCGCAAGATCAACGAACTTAAGGAATCCGACGCGGATATTCGCGAGGACTACAAGAACCTGCTGCGTACACTGACTACTTGATGAACACCAGCGCAGCTTATTAAGGCAAGGGACTAGACCATGCATTTCACCATTCAACGCGAAGCCCTGTTGAAACCCCTGCAACTGGTCGCAGGCGTCGTCGAGCGCCGACAGACCTTGCCGGTGCTTTCCAACGTATTGCTGGTTGTCGAAGGCCAGCAATTGTCCTTGACCGGTACCGACCTGGAAGTCGAGCTGGTCGGTCGCGTCCAGCTCGAAGAGCCCGCCGAACCCGGCGAGATCACCGTGCCGGCGCGCAAGCTGATGGACATCTGCAAAAGCCTGCCCAACGACGCGCTGATCGACATCAAGGTTGATGAGCAAAAGCTGGTGGTCAAGGCCGGTCGCAGCCGTTTCACCCTGTCGACCTTGCCGGCCAACGACTTCCCGACCGTGGAAGAAGGCCCAGGCTCGCTGACCTGCAGCCTGGAACAAAGCCGACTGCGCCGTTTGATCGAGCGCACCAGTTTCGCCATGGCCCAGCAGGACGTGCGTTATTACCTTAACGGCATGCTGCTGGAAGTCTCCGAAGGCATCATCCGCGCCGTAGCCACCGACGGTCACCGACTGGCCATGTGCTCGATGAAAGCCGATATCGGTCAGCCGGATCGCCACCAGGTGATCGTGCCGCGTAAAGGTATTCTGGAACTCGCGCGCCTGCTGACTGAGCCGGATGGCAATGTCAGTATCGTGCTGGGCCAGCACCACATCCGCGCGACCACTGGCGAGTTCACCTTCACTTCCAAGCTGGTTGACGGCAAGTTCCCGGATTACGAGCGCGTTCTGCCTAAAGGCGGCGACAAGCTGGTGATCGGTGATCGTCAGGCCCTGCGTGAAGCGTTCAGCCGTACCGCTATTCTTTCCAACGAGAAATACCGTGGTATCCGCCTGCAATTGGCCAACGGCCAACTGAAAATCCAGGCGAATAACCCTGAGCAGGAAGAAGCGGAAGAAGAAGTGGGCGTCGACTACAACGGCGGCAACCTGGAAATCGGCTTCAACGTCAGCTACCTGCTGGACGTGCTGGGCGTGATGACCACTGAACAGGTTCGCCTGATTCTGTCTGACTCCAACAGCAGCGCCCTGGTACAAGAATCCGACAACGATGACTCGGCTTACGTTGTCATGCCGATGCGCCTGTAATCATGTTCAGCAGAAGCTAGATGTCCCTCAGTCGCGTCTCGGTCACCGCGGTGCGCAATTTGCACCCGGTGACCTTCTCCCCCTCCCCCCGCATCAATATCCTCCACGGCGCCAACGGCAGTGGCAAAACCAGCGTGCTGGAAGCCATTCACCTGCTGGGGCTCGCTCGTTCCTTTCGCAGTGCCCGCTTGTTACCGGTGATTCAGTACGAACAACTGGCGTGCACAGTATTTGGCCAAGTCGAATTGGCCGAAGGCGGTCATAGCAGCCTGGGGATTTCTCGTGATCGTCAGGGGGAGTTTCAAATCCGCATCGATGGGCAGAATGCTCGCAGTGCTGCGCAGCTGGCAGAAATCCTGCCACTGCAACTGATCAACCCGGACAGCTTCCGCTTGCTGGAAGGCGCGCCAAAAATCCGCAGGCAATTCCTCGATTGGGGAGTGTTCCACGTGGAACCGCGTTTCATGGCCACTTGGCAGCGCCTGCAGAAGGCCCTGCGGCAGCGGAACTCATGGCTGCGGCATGGTACACTTGACGCCGCTTCACAAGCTGCTTGGGACCGGGAACTGTGCCTGGCCAGCGCTGAAATAGATGAATACCGCCGCGCCTATATCAAAGCCTTGAAACCAGTCTTTGAGCAGACCTTGAGCGAGTTACTTGAACTCGAGGGGCTGACGTTGAGCTACTACCGTGGTTGGGACAAAGACCGGGAACTGAGTGCAGTGCTCGCGACGTCCTTGCAACGGGATCAGCAAATTGGTCACACCCAGGCCGGACCACAACGGGCTGATTTGCGCCTTAGATTGGGCGCACATAATGCTGCGGATATCTTGTCCCGCGGTCAGCAGAAGTTGGTGGTCTGCGCTTTGCGTATCGCCCAGGGGCATCTGGTTAGCCAGGCCCGGCGCGGGCAATGTATTTATCTGGTGGATGACTTGCCGTCCGAACTGGACGAGCAGCACCGCCGCGCGTTATGCCGCTTGTTGGAAGACTTACGCTGCCAGGTGTTTATCACCTGTGTAGACCACGAATTATTGAGGGAAGGCTGGCAGACGGAAACGCCAGTCGCTTTGTTCCACGTGGAACAAGGCCGTATCACCCAGACCCACGACCATCGGGAGTGAAGGCATGAGCGAAGAAAATACGAATACGTACGACTCGACCAGCATTAAAGTGCTTAAAGGTTTGGATGCCGTACGCAAACGTCCCGGTATGTACATCGGTGATACCGATGATGGCAGCGGTCTGCACCACATGGTGTTCGAGGTGGTCGATAACTCGATCGACGAAGCTTTGGCCGGTCACTGCGACGACATCAGCATCATCATCCACCCGGACGAATCCATCACCGTACGCGACAACGGTCGCGGCATTCCGGTAGATGTGCATAAAGAAGAAGGCGTTTCGGCGGCAGAGGTCATCATGACCGTGCTCCACGCCGGCGGTAAGTTCGACGATAACTCCTATAAAGTATCCGGCGGTTTGCACGGTGTAGGTGTTTCGGTAGTAAACGCCCTTTCTGAAGAGCTCATCCTGACTGTACGTCGTAGCGGCAAGATCTGGGAACAGACTTACGTTCATGGTGTTCCACAGGAACCGATGAAAATCGTCGGTGACAGCGAAAGCACTGGTACGCAGATTCACTTCAAGCCTTCGGCTGAAACCTTCAAGAACATCCACTTCAGCTGGGACATTCTGGCCAAGCGGATTCGTGAACTGTCTTTCCTGAACTCCGGTGTGGGTATCGTCCTCAAGGACGAACGCAGCGGCAAGGAAGAGCTGTTCAAGTACGAAGGCGGCCTGCGTGCGTTCGTTGAATACCTGAACACCAACAAGACCGCGGTCAATCAGGTGTTCCACTTCAACATCCAGCGTGAAGACGGCATCGGCGTAGAAATCGCCCTGCAGTGGAACGACAGCTTCAACGAGAACCTGTTGTGCTTCACCAACAACATTCCTCAGCGCGATGGCGGTACTCACCTGGTGGGTTTCCGTTCTGCACTGACGCGTAACCTGAACACCTACATCGAAGCGGAAGGCCTGGCGAAGAAACACAAAGTCGCCACCACCGGTGACGATGCCCGCGAAGGCCTGACCGCCATTATCTCGGTCAAGGTTCCGGATCCGAAGTTCAGCTCCCAGACCAAAGACAAGCTGGTGTCCTCCGAAGTGAAGACAGCGGTCGAACAGGAAATGGGCAAGTACTTCTCCGACTTCCTGCTGGAAAACCCGAACGAAGCCAAGCTGGTTGTCGGCAAGATGATCGACGCAGCACGGGCTCGTGAAGCGGCGCGTAAAGCCCGTGAGATGACGCGTCGTAAAGGTGCGCTGGATATCGCCGGCCTGCCGGGCAAACTGGCTGACTGCCAGGAGAAAGACCCTGCCCTCTCCGAACTGTACCTGGTGGAAGGTGACTCTGCTGGCGGTTCCGCCAAGCAGGGTCGCAACCGTCGCACCCAGGCCATCCTGCCGTTGAAGGGTAAGATCCTCAACGTCGAGAAGGCGCGTTTCGACAAGATGATTTCCTCACAGGAAGTCGGCACCTTGATCACCGCCCTGGGCTGTGGCATCGGCCGCGATGAGTACAACATCGACAAGCTGCGCTACCACAACATCATCATCATGACCGATGCTGACGTTGACGGTTCGCACATCCGCACCCTGCTGCTGACGTTCTTCTTCCGTCAGTTGCCGGAGTTGATCGAGCGTGGCTACATCTACATCGCCCAGCCGCCGTTGTACAAAGTGAAAAAAGGCAAGCAAGAGCAATACATCAAAGACGACGACGCCATGGAAGAGTACATGACGCAGTCGGCCCTGGAAGATGCGAGCCTGCACTTGAACGACGAAGCCCCGGGCATCTCCGGTGAAGCGTTGGAGCGCCTGGTAAACGACTTCCGCATGGTGATGAAGACCCTCAAGCGTTTGTCGCGCCTGTACCCCCAGGAGCTGACCGAGCACTTCATCTACCTGCCATCCGTCAGCCTGGAGCAGTTGGGTGATCATGCCCACATGCAGGCTTGGTTGGCCCAGTACGAAGTCCGCCTGCGTACCGTTGAAAAATCCGGCCTGGTCTACAAAGCCAGCCTGCGTGAAGACCGTGAACGTAACGTCTGGCTGCCAGAGGTCGAACTGATCTCCCACGGCCTGTCGAACTACGTCACCTTCAACCGCGACTTCTTCGGCAGCAACGACTACAAGACGGTTGTTACCCTCGGCGCGCAACTGAGCACCCTGCTGGACGACGGTGCTTACATTCAGCGTGGCGAGCGCAAGAAAGCGGTCAAAGAGTTCAAGGAAGCCCTGGACTGGTTGATGGCGGAAAGCACCAAGCGCCATACCATTCAGCGATACAAAGGTCTGGGCGAAATGAACCCGGATCAGCTGTGGGAAACCACCATGGACCCAGCCCAGCGTCGCATGCTGCGCGTGACCATCGAAGACGCCATTGGCGCGGACCAGATCTTCAACACCCTGATGGGTGATGCGGTCGAGCCTCGTCGTGACTTCATCGAGAGCAATGCCCTGGCGGTTTCCAACCTGGACTTCTGATCAGGTTGCAGCGCAAAAACAAAAAAGGCCAACGCTTAGCGTTGGCCTTTTTTATGGGCTGGATATGAGCATTTTATAAATGCTCCACGTGGAACATCTCAGTCCTCGGAAGCCGCCGTCACACTCTCCAACCGATATCCGTACCCATAGATCGTCAGCAACTGCCAACCCCGATCCGCCGTCAGCCCGAGCTTATTCCGCAGCCGATAAATATGCGTATCCAGCGGCCGCGACGACACCATCTCCTCATGGGTCCAGAACCGTTCATACAGGTACTCTCGAGACAGCGGCCGCGCCAGGTTCTCAAACAGGCACCGCGCCAGGCGGTATTCGCGCTCCGTCAGGCTGATGGGTTTTCCCGCCCTGCTCACCGTGAGTTCAGCATCATCAAAGGTCAGGTCATTGAAGGTATGCACCTCACTGGCTGCAGACTTCTGCAACCCGTGGCGACGCAGAACGGCATTCACCCGAGCCTTAAGCTCATTGGGACGAAACGGCTTGCTGACGTAATCATCTGCACCACTGTTCAGCGCCTGGACGATATCGCTCTCGGCATCGCGGCTGGTAAGCATGATGGCGGCTGGCGGCGCTTCCATGTGCTCGCGGGTCCAGCGCAGCAATGCCAGGCCACTGAGGTCGGGCAGTTGCCAGTCAAGGATCAGCAAGTCGAAGGTCTCGCGGCGCAGTTGTCGCAGCAGGTCTTCTCCACGCTCGAAGCAGTGCAGGGTCCATGGCTGATCCGCAGCGCTGGGGATTTGTCGCAGTGTCTGTTCCACCCGCCGCAGTTCAGCAGGTTCGTCATCCAATATTGCGACACGCATGGCAGGGTCCTTTCTTATTGAAGAATGCGGGCATCGAATCTGAACAATTATGGCCAGATTCTCAGGCCCTCTGAATCTCTCGATACGCTGATATCAAATGGCCGCAAGCCATTGGAAATCGTCAACACCCAAGCTGGGAAGATACCGGCTCGAGACCTTCAGGAAAAGGATCAATGGCAATCTGGTTTTATGCTGTTTCGAGACGTATGGCCGTTCTGGGGAAGGTTGATGTATGGGGAAGACTGGTATTGGTGGTGATGGTTGCTACGCTGGGCACGGAAACGGTCGGGGCCAATAAGCCGGCGATACCTATGCCGTTCGAGGAACGGCAGACTTTGAGTGAGCCCGGCAATGGCATGGGCTTCGCCCGTTCACCGTTTCAGCAACTCAGCGAACAGCAGCAGACCCAACGTTGGGTATTTTAAGTACCCGCAAATCTGAACAAATGTTGCGAATCGGTCCGATGCACCTATGTTGTAGGTAAATTCGCTCTCGCTGGATGACACACGGATTGGAGCGACGGAAGTGCTCCGACACAGGGACGTGTCATCTTCTGCAATGGATCTCACGCTCCCAGATATTTCGGCTATCGACTGGATACCTCATCGAGTATCGTAGACGGTACTCAAGGTCTTCCCGCTGCAAGACGCTGCCTGAAAGTGCTTTCTGATGACCCATTAGAACTAGAATCTTGATGAGCGCCATGACCTTTTTCCCTTGCCGATTCCGCTCTGCCGCTTCTACGCTGTTGAGTTCGGGCCTGATCGTTACGCTTGGCGTAGTGAGTCTTCCGGCCTTGGCACGCCCTTCCCCTCCCCGTGCACCCTATATCGACGACAACCGGATGTGCCGCGCGCAACCGCTTCCGGCAGTGGTGCAGCACCTCACGGGTGAAGCCTGGAAACTGGATGCCAAGGGTGTGTCCACGGCCCTGGAAGAAGGCATGTTCATCGATGAACAAGAAAGCGTAAAAACCTCATCGGGCGCATTTGTCAGCCTGTTGCTGGGGGACGGCTCGCGGATTGTCTTGCCCTCCAGCTCCCAGGTCCGATTGCATCTGGTCGAGGAGCAATCCATTCCCCAGGTGATTCTTGAAGAAGGTCAGGTCGAGGCTTACGTGATCAAGCGTGCCAGCGACTATGACCGTTTCCAGATCATGACCCCGGTGGGCGTTCTAGGGGTACGCGGCACGCATTTCCGTGTGCGTAACGATGGCGAACAATCGCTGGTGGAAGTACTCAACGGGCAAGTGGCGGTCAATCGTGATGACGCTCCACCGAGCCCGCGCCCTATCAAGAAGAAGCCCATTACCGGTCCAGTCTCTGGTGAAGTAAAGGTTGGTGCGCGGCAGGGCCTCGCGTTCAAGAAACAAGGCGAACTCAAACCCGTGGAACTGCTTGATGCGCCACGGTTGGTCGGCCAGGACGGCCAAAAGGGCGATGCGCCTGTCTGGACCCTGTTCCTGCGGCCATTGGCCGGGGCCCAACGCTACCGGGCCCAGGTCGCGACCGATAAGGAGTTTCTGAACATCAAGCAGGAAAATTTCTCCGACAAGCCGCAAATGCGCTTCACTGGGCTGAAAGCATCGTTCTATCACGTTCGCTTGTCGGCATATGATGAACACGGGCTTGAGGGAGAAACCGGGGTTTATGACATTTTCTATTACCCACCCGCGAACCGCGTTCAGTAGTGCCCTGGACGCGAGCCGGTGAGGCTGTGGCACAGGGCTGAAAAGCGCCAACCGACTCAGGCTCAGCGGCTGTTCAATGGCCTGGTGCGCGAATGGCTGTGGGTCAGCATGTTGCTATTACCCATCACGGCCTTCCTGTCCCTGAGCCCTGGCCTGGCCCTCAATAACCTGCTGTATGACAGCCTCCGCCGGCTGGCACCTTTATCGGTGGATCCACGCATCCTGCTGGTAACGATCGACGACCGAAGCCTGAAGGAACTTGGCCAATGGCCATGGTCCCGACGTGTGCATGCCGACCTGCTTGATCGGCTGAGCGCCGCCAAGCCTGCCGGCATCCTGTTTGATGTGATCTTCAGCGAGCCCGCCCGGGAGCCAGCCAATGACCTGCGCCTGGCCGAGGCTATGTGCAACGCTGGCAACGTCCTGTTGCCTTTGATTCGTGAAGGCTCGCCGCGCTACGGCCAGCCTGTGGCGCAAATCCTGCCCGTGTTGCCCTTGCGTGATTGCGCCCGTAGCGTCGGCCATATCAACGTGGAAGCGGACAGCGACGGCATCGTTCGAAGCCTGTATTTGCGTGAAGGTCCACCAGGTAATTTGACACCGCAGTTAGCCTGGCTGGCGTTTGAACTGAGCGGCCAGCCAACCCTAATGCCGGGCGCACCTGGTCCGTCGGAAAGCTCCAGCTGGCAGCGGGAAAATGCCATTCGAATTCCTTTTATTGCCAGTCATGCCGGCTTTCCCAGCGTGCCGTATATCAGTGTCTTGCGCGGGGAGGTGCCATCCGAGTTGCTGCGCGACCGCTTGATCCTGATTGGCGCTACGGCACCGGGCATGGGCGACCGTTATGTCACGCCGCTTTCGGCCAGTGTCGGCACCACCCCGGGCGTGGAGATCCAGGCAAATATTCTCAATGGCTTGCTGCAAGGGCGCAGTATTGTCGATCTGCCCGTGTGGATGGCGACGCTACTGGCCACCGCGATGGTCGCGGTGCTGTTGGGCCTTCTGCTGTTTCGCCCGCGTTATGCACTTTGGCTGACCCTCGGTTGCATGGGGGCTGCGCTTCTGGGTTCTTGGGGCCTGTTGCGCCTGGGCCATTGGTGGTCGCCGGCAGCAAGTCTGGTTGGCATGTTGCTCAGCTATCTGATCTGGAACTGGCGGCGCCTGAGCGTGATCCTGGCCTACTTCGGCTGGGAACTGGCACGCCTGGACAACGAGCCCAAAGTGCTCCCGGAGCGCCGTCGAGCGCCCGCCAGCCAGGGTGATGTATTGCAGGGACGAATCTTCGCCCTCGAACAAGCGGTCAGCCGTACCCGGGACACTCGTCGCTTCATGGCCGATGGGCTGGAATGTTTGCCTGTAGCAACCTTGATTACCGATCCCAAGGGCAACGTCCTGCTGGCCAATCGAATTGCCCGCGATGTGTTCGACAATGAACTGGTGGCCGAAAACCTCTTGGATCAGCTCGCCGCATTAGGTTATCCACCGCTGCAGGACGGTGTTCGCCCTGCCCTGTCGACGCTGGAGATTGTCGAGTTCCGCGATACCCTTGACCGCAGCCTGCGCCTCGACCTGGCGCCGCTGCTGCCCGCAGACGGTGACGTGGCCCTGGGCTGGCTGCTGAGCCTCACAGACCTGAGCATTGAGCGTGATGCCCAGCAGCAACGGGAGACCCTGCTGCGCTTTCTGTCCCATGACCTGCGTGCGCCGCATTCGGCGATCCTGGCCCTGTTGGATGTTCAGGACTCCGCCGCGCCGATATTTGCGCAGATCGAACAACAAGTCCGCCGTGCCCTGAACCTGACCGAATCATTCGTGCAGTTGGCGAAAGCCGAATCCGATGGCTACCAATTCCAGCCCAGCCTGTTCGCCATGTTGGTGCTCGACGCATTTGATCAACTCGCAGTGCACGCCCAGTTGAAAGGCATTCGCCTGGTCCATCACCTGGATGAAGACGGCGAAGAAATGGTCTGGGCGGATCAATCGCTGCTGACCCGCGCCTTGTTCAATCTGTTGGAAAATGCGGTGAAATACAGCCCATCGGGCACCACCGTTACGTTAAGCCTGACCCGCCATGAAGACGCTTTGGAGTGCCGTATCAGCGACCAGGGGCGAGGAATCTCCCCGCAGGATTTGCCCGAACTCTTCGCTCAATACCGGCGCTTCGCCTCTGCTCATGGCAGTGAAGGATTGGGGTTGGGGCTGACCATGGTCAAGGCCGTCGTGGATCGTCACGGTGGGAGAATTCGCTGCGAAAGCGAGGTGGGTAAAGGTACGACCTTCATCCTTCAGCTGCCATTGTGGCGAGACTGAATCGCGGCTTTTCACCTGTGCATAAAAAACCGGTCTCAGGGACCGGTTTTTTAATGCGGGAAAAACTTATGCACCTTTTCCGCTGTTTTATGAGTTTGGGAAATATGTAAGTAAATCAGCAGCCTATAAGCTAAAAAGAGCAATTCGCCAACAAACCGTACACAGGTTATCCACAGAAACTCAAATTACCGGCGTGTCGACCACAACCGGCTCCGGCGGCAACGAACCCATGGCCCTTTGTTGCGCTTCATTCCATGCCTGGGCACGGTCGTTCAGCGCTGCAATGGCACGTGGGCCTTCGCCCTCGGCATACATGGGCTCGCCAATGATTACAGTGATGGTGCCTTCACGCTTGGCCCAGCCGGTCTTTGGCCAGAACTTGCCGGCGTTGTGGGCAATCGGCAGCACCGGCAGCCCGGCGTTCACCGCCAGGGCAGTACCGCCACGTGAGAACTTGCCCACAGTGCCGTAGGGCACGCGTGTGCCTTCAGGGAAGATCAGCACCCAAACCCCATCCTTCAACAGCTCATCGCCCTTCTTGGCCACATGCTTGAGTGCGGCCTTGGGGTTGTCGCGGTCGATGGCGATCGGTCGCAGCATGGCCATGGCCCAGCCGAAGAATGGCACGTACAGCAGCTCACGCTTGAGCACTTGGCTCAGGGGCGAGAAATACGCAGACAGGAAAAAGGTTTCCCAGGTGCTCTGGTGGTTCGACAGAATCACACAAGGCTGGTCCGGGACGTTTTCGGCGCCCTTGATCTCGAAACGAATGTTCAGGAACACCTTGGTCAACCACAGCGCGCAGTTGCACCAAAAGACGTTGATGAAACGATAGCGCGCCTTGAACGGCAGGAAAGGCGCGATAAAAAAGCTCAGGGTGCACCAGAGAAAGGAGCTGGTGCCCAACAGCAGGTAAAAGAAGAAGGTTCTGATGGCCTGCAAAATCGACATGGCGGCATTTACCGTTGCGGGACAACGCCCGCCTGTTAAAAGCGCGCTCCCGAACAGTCCTTGGTCAGGAAGTCAGAAGGGCTGCTAGTTGTTGATAAGTTCTGCGGCAACCGCCGCCAGATCGTCAAAAATCAAGGTACCTACCGGCAGGGTTTTAGCCTGGGTCTTTTCGCCTTTCCCGGTTTTTACCAAAACTGGCTGAGAGTCGACGGCTTTGGCGGCTTCCAGGTCACCGAGGCTGTCCCCGACAAACCATAGCCCAGCCAACGGCACGTTGTAATGTTCAGCAATAGTTTTAAGCATACCCGGTTTGGGCTTGCGGCAATCGCAGCCTTCATCCGGGCCGTGCGGGCAATACACCACCAGCCCTACTTCACCGCCCTGCTCGGCCACCAGCGTGCGCAGGCGCGCGTGCATGGCGTCGAGGGTGGCGATGTCGTAGTAGCCGCGAGCGATGCCGGACTGGTTGGTGGCGATGGCCACTGTCCAGCCCGCTTTGCTCAACTGCGCGATGGCCTCGATCGAGCCGGGCAGTGGAATCCATTCCGCCACCGATTTGATGTAAGCGTCGGAGTCGTAATTGATCACTCCGTCCCGATCGAGAATCAGCAGTTTCAACATGGTCAGCTCAGTACGGAAATGTCAGCGATATTGATGAACAGGCCGCGCAGGCGCGCCAGCATGGCGTAGCGGTTTTTCCGCACGCCCGCGTCTTCGGCATTGATCATCACCGCTTCGAAGAACGCATCCACCGGCTCACGCAAGGTGGCCAGGCGCGCCAGTGCTTCGGCGTAGTTGCGTTCGGCGATCAGCGGCTTCACTGCATTTTCTGCCTTGGCGATGGCCGAGTTCAGCGAGAACTCCTTGGCATCGGCAAACAGGCCCGGGTCGACTTCGGCATTGCCGAGGTTGTCGGCCTTGCTCAGCAGGTTCGATACACGCTTGTTCACGGCGGCCAGGGCACCGGCTTCCGGCAGCTTGCGGAAGGCCTGTACGGCCTGCACACGCTGGTCGAAGTCCAGCGCCGAACCTGGTTGCAGGGCACGTACCGACAGGTACACCGAAACGTCCACGCCTTCGTCTTCGTAACGCGCACGCAGACGGTCGAACACGAACTCCAGCACTTGCTCGGCCAGGCCGGCTTGCTTGACCTTGGCACCGAACTGGCCAACCGCAAACACCACGGCCTGGGTCAGGTCGAGGTCGAGCTTCTTGTCGATCAGGATGCGCAGCACGCCCAGGGCCGCACGGCGCAGCGCATACGGGTCTTTGCTGCCGGTAGGCAACATGCCGATACCGAAGATACCGACTAGGGTATCCAGCTTGTCAGCGATGGCCACGGCCGCACCGGTGAGGGTGGTCGGCAGCTCGGCGCCAGCACCGCGCGGCATGTACTGCTCGTTCAGCGCCAGGGCGACGTCTTGCGGCTCGCCATCATTCAGGGCGTAGTAGTAACCGGCAACACCTTGCATCTCCGGGAACTCGCCGACCATCTCGGTGGCCAGGTCGCACTTGGACAGCAGGCCGGCACGCGCAGCCCAGGCAGCATCGCCACCAATGCGTGGCGCGATGTAGGCCGCCAGCTTGGAAACCCGTACGGCCTTGTCGTAGACGCTGCCGAGTTTTTCCTGGAACACCACGTTCTGCAGGCGCAGGTTGAAGTCTTCGAGCTTCTGCTTCTTGTCTTGCTTGAAGAAGAACTCGGCGTCAGTCAGGCGCGGGCGAACGACTTTTTCGTTACCGGCGATGATCTGCTGCGGGTCCTTGCTTTCGATGTTGGCCACGGTGATGAAGCGCGGCAGCAGCTTGCCGTCGACGTCCAGCAGGCAGAAATACTTCTGGTTGTCCTGCATGGTGGTGATCAGCGCTTCCTGCGGCACGTCGAGGAAACGCTCCTCGAACGAGCACACCAGCGGCACTGGCCATTCAACCAAAGCGGTCACTTCGTCCAGCAGGCTTGGCGGCACGATGGCGGTGCCTTCCTGCAGGCGGGCCAGCTCTTCGGTACGCTTGCTGATCAGCTCGCGGCGCTCATTGGCATCCGCCAGCACATAGGCTGCACGCAGGTCATTGAGGTAGTTGGCGGGCGCGGTGATGCGCACGGCTTCAGGATGGTGGAAGCGGTGGCCACGTGAATCACGGCCGGCCTTCTGGGCGAGGATGGTGCAGTCGATGACCTGGTCACCGAGCAGCATCACCAGCCATTGGGTCGGGCGCACGAACTCTTCCTTGCGGGCACCCCAGCGCATGCGCTTGGGAATCGGCAGGTCGTTCAGCGAGTCTTCAACGATGGTCGGCAACAGGCTGGCGGTCGGCTTGCCGGTGATGACCTGGCTGAAACGCAGCTTCGGGCCACTCTGGTCGATTTCGCTCAGCTCGACGCCACACTTCTTGGCAAAACCAAGGGCGGCTTGAGTCGGGTTGCCTTCAGCATCGAAGGCGGCCTGGCGTGGCGGGCCGTCGAGGTTGATGCTGCGGTCCGGCTGCTGGGTTTCCAGTGCGGTGAGCAACACAGCCAGTCGGCGCGGCGCGGCGTAGACCTTTTTTGCGGCGAACTTCAGGCCAGCGGTTTGCAGGCCTTTTTCGATACCGGCCAGGAATGCGTCGGCCAGGGTATTCAGGGCCTTGGGTGGCAGCTCTTCGGTGCCCAGTTCAACCAGGAAATCTTGAGCACTCATTGTGCAGCCTCCAGCTTAGCCAACACTTCATCACGCAGGTCCGGGGTGGCCATCGGGAAGCCCAGCTTGGCGCGAGCCAACAGGTAGGCTTGGGCGACGGAACGCGCCAGGGTGCGTACACGCAGGATGTATTGCTGGCGCGCAGTTACCGAGATGGCACGACGGGCGTCCAGCAGGTTGAAGGTGTGGGATGCCTTCAGAACCATTTCATAGCTTGGCAACGGCAGCGGCTGATCCAGTTCGATCAGGCGCTTGGCTTCGCTTTCATAGAAGTCGAACAGTTCGAACAGCTTCTCGACGTTGGCGTGTTCGAAGTTGTAGGTCGACTGCTCCACTTCGTTCTGGTGGAACACGTCGCCGTAGGTCACCTTGCCGAACGGGCCGTCAGCCCACACCAGGTCGTAGACCGAGTCCACGCCTTGCAGGTACATGGCCAGGCGCTCGAGACCGTAGGTGATCTCGCCGGTCACCGGGTAGCACTCGATGCCGCCGGCTTGCTGGAAGTAAGTGAACTGCGTCACTTCCATGCCGTTGAGCCAGACTTCCCAGCCCAGGCCCCAGGCGCCCAGGGTTGGCGATTCCCAGTTGTCTTCGACGAAACGGATGTCGTGGACCAGCGGGTCCAGGCCGACATGTTTCAACGAGCCCAGGTACAGCTCCTGGAAGTTGTCCGGGTTTGGCTTCAGAACCACCTGGAACTGGTAGTAGTGCTGCAGGCGGTTCGGGTTTTCGCCGTAGCGGCCGTCAGTCGGGCGACGACTGGGCTGCACATAAGCGGCGTTCCAGGTTTCCGGGCCGATGGCCCGCAGGAAGGTAGCGGTGTGGAAAGTGCCGGCGCCTACTTCCATATCGTAGGGCTGAAGTACCACACAACCTTGCTCGGCCCAGTATTGCTGGAGGGCGAGGATCAAGTCTTGGAAGGTACGCACGGCTGGCGTAGGCTGGCTCACGAAATTCACCTGTTACTTGGGCTGCGATTTAAAGAGCGGGAGTATACCCGATTCGGCCGCGCCACCATCCCCTGGAGCCTTATGCCACGCTGCTTTTGGTGTTCTGAAGATCCGCTGTACATGGCTTATCACGATCAGGAGTGGGGAACGCCGCTGCGCGATGCGCAGGGACTGTTCGAGTTGCTTTTGCTCGAAGGGTTCCAGGCGGGCCTGTCCTGGATCACCGTTTTACGCAAACGCGAGCATTATCGAAAGGTCTTGTTCGGCTTTGATGCGCAGCGTCTGGCCCAACTGAGCGATGCCGAGATCGAAGCGCTGATGCTCGATCCGGGCATCGTGCGTAACCGCCTGAAACTCAATGCCACCCGGCGCAATGCCGCCGCCTGGCTGGCGCTGCAGGACCCCGTGGAGTTTCTGTGGTCGTTTGTGGGCGGCGTGCCCAAGGTCAATCATTTCAAGGACCGCAGCCAGGTCCCGGCCATTACGCCGGAGGCTGAGGCCATGAGCAAAGCCTTGAAAAAAGCCGGCTTCACCTTCGTCGGGCCGACCATCTGCTACGCGTTCATGCAGGCCTCGGGCATGGTCATGGACCACACTCAGGACTGCGACCGTTACGCGGACCTCGCCAACGCCGGTTAGAATGGCGGCTTTGCGCACCACACACGATCAGGAGTGACCTGTGGAAAAGTTTAAAGGCGCCTTGCTGGTAGGCGCTCTTCGGTTGTTTGCCCTGCTGCCCTGGCGCGCGGTGCAAGCGGTCGGTTCGGCAATTGGCTGGATCATGTGGAAAACCCCCAACCGTTCCCGTGAGACGGTGCGGATCAACCTGTCCAAATGCTTCCCGGACATGGATCCGGCCGAGCGCGAGCGTCTCGTTGGACGCAGCCTGATGGACATCGGCAAGTCCCTGACCGAAAGCGCCTGCGCCTGGATCTGGCCGGCCCAGCGTTCCATCGACCTGGTGCGCGAGGTCGAAGGCCTGGAAGTGCTGCACGAAGCCCTGGCTTCGGGCAAAGGCGTGGTCGGCATCACCAGCCACCTGGGCAACTGGGAAGTGTTGAACCACTTCTATTGCAGCCAGTGTAAACCGATCATTTTCTACCGCCCGCCGAAGCTCAAGGCGGTGGATGACTTGCTGCGCAAACAGCGGGTGCAACTGGGTAACCGCGTGGCGGCGTCCACCAAGGAAGGCATCCTCAGTGTCATCAAGGAAGTGCGCAAAGGCGGCCAGGTGGGGATTCCTGCGGATCCGGAGCCGGCGGAATCGGCCGGGATCTTCGTGCCGTTCTTCGCCACCCAGGCGCTGACCAGCAAGTTCGTGCCGAACATGCTGGCGGGGCACAAGGCGGTCGGGGTCTTCCTGCATGCCCTGCGGCTGCCGGATGGCTCGGGCTACAAAGTGATCCTGGAAGCGGCGCCGGAAGACATGTACAGCACCGACACCGCCACTTCGTGTGCGGCGATGAGCAAGGTGGTGGAGCGCTATGTGGGGGCTTACCCGAGCCAGTACATGTGGAGCATGAAACGCTTCAAGAAACGCCCGCCGGGTGAGGCGCGGTGGTATTAATGTACGGCTGACTCAAGGTTGGCACAAAACAAAATGTGGGAGCGGGCTTGCTCGCGAAG
>NZ_JBSVWQ010000022.1:0-52543 GCF_054071215.1 Pseudomonas sp. SDO5522_S412
GACTGGCACACCGCCATCGCGGGCAAGCCCGGCTCCCACAGTGTTTTGCAGTGTTTGATGAATCGTATTTCAATCCATCAGTTAAGCACCGCAGCCCCAACCTTCCGGCCCTTGCGCCGACGCGACACCATCAGCCCCGCCGCAACTACCAGCAAGCTCAGGATCCCGGTGGCAATGATCTCCACCTGATGCGCTTCCTGGAACAACATGATCGTCAGCACGCCCACGATGAACACGATCACCGCATACGTCAGGCCCGGGAACAGCCACATCTTGAAGGCAATCTTCTCGCCCGCTTCCGTGCGTTTCTGGCGCATGCGCAGTTGCGACACGGCGATCACCAGGTACACCAGCAGCGCGATGGCGCCGGAGCTGGCCAGCAGGAATTCAAACACCGCCGCCGGTGCCACGTAGTTGGCGAATACCGCCAGGAACGCCGCGCCGGTAGACAGCAACACCGCCCAGTAAGGCGTGCCGCTCTTGTTGGTGATCTTGGACACCGCCGGTGCATCACCGCGACGGCCCAGGGAGAACATCATGCGCGAAGCGGTGTACAGCGCCGAGTTCAGGCAACTGGTCACGGCCACCAGCACCACCAGGTCAACGATCAGCTTGGCATTCGGGATGCCCATGCGTTCCAGCACGGTCTGGTAGGAACCGACCGCTGCCAGCGCAGGATCATTCCACGGCACCAGGGCCACGACGATGAAGATCGACACCAGGTAGAACAAGCCGATCCGCCAGATCACCGAGTTGGTGGCCTTGGAAATCTGCTGGCCCGGGTTCTTCGATTCAGCGGCCGCGATGGTCACGATCTCGGTGCCCATGAACGAGAACATGGTGGTCAGGATCGCCGCCAATACCGCGCCCATGCCGTTGGGCAGGAAGCCCTGGGTGTCGAACAGGTGCGAAACGCCGCTGACCTGACTGCCCGGCAGGAAGCCGAAGATCGCCAGGATGCCGAGGATCACAAACCCGATGATCGCCACCACTTTGATCAGCGCAAACCAGAACTCGAACTCGCCGTAGTTCTTCACACTGAACAGGTTGGTCGCGGTCAGCAGCAAGGTAATGATCAGGGTGAAGGCCCAGATCGCCACGCCGGGGAACCAGGCGTGCAGGATGGTCGCGGCAGCGTTGGCTTCCAGCGGAATCACCAGCACCCAGAACCACCAGTACAACCAGCCGATGGTGAAACCGGCCCAGTGCCCGATCGCACGGTCGGCATAAGTAGAGAACGAACCCGTGTCCGGCGATGCCACGGCCATCTCGGCCAGCATGCGCATCACCAACACCACCAGCGTACCGGCGGCGGCATAAGCCAGCAGCACGGCCGGGCCCGCCGCAGCAATCGCGTGGCCGGAGCCCACAAACAACCCGGCACCGATAACGCCGGCAATCGACAGCATGGTGACGTGACGCGGTTTGAGCCCCTGTTCGAGGTCATTGGAGCTTTGCGTACTACTCATTGACACACCTTTGCGAGGAATTGCGAATACGGTCCACCCGGTCTGGCGTCTTTCTCGTGAAAAGAAACCAACGGGGCGTTCTTTATTTTTTACGCAAGATTTGCGCCAAAATGTTACAGAGCCACGATTGACGCGGGCTGTAGGGAAACTCAATAGCTCTCGTAAGTCACTGACACTAATGGCATTCCGCTATAGCGTTACTGTGCGACTCACTTGAAAGACGAATCAGTGCACCAAAAACACACACAATTTGTGCGTGACGCCCCATAAAAGGGCTGATAAGGACCGTTCGCCGGTTTAACCCTTCCAACACCCGGACAAAGCTGGCACCATCGCGCCCTTTTTTACGCGAAACCTGTAGGAATACTGGTTCAAACGGCTGTTCGGTTGTTGATGGCGCGACACACTGCTGTGCCGATGCGACACCCTGCCGCAGACCGTCTGTTTACCGCCTGCAGGGCTGTTGGCTGTCATCCGGACGCTATGCTAGCTTGGCGCCTCGCCAGGAAGGCGGGCCAACAGCAGGAGCGCAATGAACACAATGAGGACCGCACATGGCTGAGGCCACGCCCGCGCTTGAAATCCGCAACTTGCATAAACGCTATGGTGAGCTGGAGGTGCTTAAAGGTATCTCGCTGACCGCCCGCGACGGCGATGTGATCTCGATCCTGGGTTCCTCCGGTTCCGGCAAGTCCACGTTCCTGCGCTGCATCAACCTGCTGGAAAACCCGCACCAGGGGCAAATCCTGGTGGCTGGTGAAGAGCTCAAGCTCAAGGCTGCGAAAAACGGCGAACTGGTGGCCGCCGACGGCAAACAGATCAACCGCCTGCGCAGCGAAATCGGTTTTGTGTTTCAAAACTTTAACCTGTGGCCGCACATGAGCGTCCTCGACAACATCATCGAGGCCCCGCGCCGCGTGCTCGGCCAGAGCAAGGCCGAAGCCACTGAAATCGCCGAAGCCTTGCTGGCCAAGGTTGGCATCAGTGACAAGCGTCATGCCTACCCCGCGCAACTGTCCGGCGGCCAGCAACAACGCGCCGCGATCGCACGCACCCTGGCCATGCAGCCCAAAGTCATCCTGTTCGACGAGCCCACATCGGCCCTTGACCCGGAAATGGTTCAGGAAGTACTTAATGTGATCCGCGCCCTGGCCGAAGAAGGCCGCACCATGCTGCTGGTCACCCATGAAATGGGCTTTGCCCGCCAGGTGTCCAGTGAAGTGGTGTTCCTGCACCAGGGCCTGGTCGAAGAGCAAGGATCGCCACAGCAGGTATTTGAAAACCCGCTTTCGGCGCGCTGCAAACAATTCATGTCCAGCAACCGCTAACGGAGCAACATGCATGCAGAACTATAAAAAATTCCTCTTGGCCGCCGCTGTTTCGATGGCGTTCAGCGCCACGGCGATGGCTGAAACCTTGAAAATGGGGATCGAAGCGGCCTACCCGCCGTTCAACAATAAAGATGCCAGCGGCAACGTCGTCGGCTTCGACAAGGACATCGGCGACGCCCTGTGCGCCAAGATGAAAGTCGAGAAGTGCGAAGTGTATGTCTCCGACTGGGACGGCATCATCCCGGCCCTGAATGCCAAGAAGTTCGACTTCCTGGTCTCCTCGCTGTCCATCACCGATGAACGCAAGCAGGCCGTCGACTTCACCGACCCGTACTACTCCAACAAGCTGCAGTTCATCGCGCCCAAAGCCAACAAAGACTTCAAGACCGACGCGGACTACCTGAAGGGCAAGATCATCGGTGCACAGCGCGCAACGCTGGCCGGTACCTACCTGGAAGACAAGCTGCCGGACACCACCGCCAAGCTCTACGACACCCAGGAAAACGCCTACCTCGACCTGACTTCCGGCCGCCTGGACGGGATGCTCGCCGACAAGTACGTGCAGTACGAGTGGCTGAAAAGCAAAGACGGCTCCGCCTACGAATTCAAGGGCGACCCGGTGGTCGAGAGCGACAAGATCGGTATCGCCGTACGCAAAGGCGACCCGCTGCGCGAGCGCTTGAACAAAGCCCTGGCTGAAATCAAGGCCGACGGCACCTACAAGAAGATCAACGACAAGTACTTCCCTTTCAGTATCGAGTGATCCTGAATGGCCTGCCCGGCGTGCTCGCTTGAGTGCGCCGGTCCTGAGCTTTGCCTTGCGAAACGACTAAACCATGAATTTCGACCTCTACGGATTCGGCCCGGCGCTCGCCGCCGGCGCGCTGATGACCGTCAAGCTGGCGCTCACCGCCCTGTGCCTCGGGCTGGTGCTCGGGCTGGCCGGCGCCCTGGCCAAGACTTCCCCGTACAAGCCGCTGCAATGGCTTGGCGGCAGCTACTCCACCCTGGTTCGCGGCATCCCGGAACTGCTGTGGGTCCTGCTGATCTACTTCGGCACGGTCAACCTGATGCGCTCCCTCGGGGAGTTTTTCGGCAACCCCGACCTTTCCCTCAGCGCTTTCGCCGCCGGGGTGATCGCCCTGGGCCTGTGCTTTGGCGCCTACGCCACGGAAGTCTTCCGCGGCGCGATCCTGGCCATTCCCAAGGGCCACCGTGAAGCCGGTGTCGCACTGGGCTTGTCGAAGGTCCGGATCTTCACCCGCTTGATCATGCCGCAGATGTGGCGCATCGCGCTGCCGGGCCTGGGCAACCTGTTCATGATTCTGATGAAGGACACCGCGCTGGTCTCGGTGATCGGCCTGGAAGAAATCATGCGCCACGCGCAGATCGGCGTGACCGTCACCAAGCAGCCCTTCACCTTCTTTATGGTCGCGGCCTTCATGTACCTGGGCCTCACTGTCCTGGCGATGACCGGCATGCACTTCCTGGAAAAACGTGCCGCGCGCGGCTTTGCGAGGAGCACGCAATGAGTGGCGACTACAGCTGGCTGTCGCATTTCGACCTGGGCCTGAACTGGGCCGTGATCATCAAATGGCTGCCGAAACTGGCCCAGGGCGCAACCCTGACCCTGGAGCTGGTGGCCATCGCCGTGATCGCCGGCCTGCTGCTGGCAATCCCGCTGGGCATCGCCCGCTCGTCACGCCTGTGGTACGTGCGCACCCTGCCCTACTGCTACATTTTCTTCTTCCGCGGCACGCCGCTGCTGGTGCAGCTGTTCCTGGTGTACTACGGCCTGGCACAGTTCGACGCCGTGCGTGAAAGCTTCATGTGGCCGTACCTGCGGGACCCGTTCTGGTGCGCCACCGCCACCATGACCCTGCACACCGCCGCCTATATAGCCGAGATCCTGCGTGGCGCGATCCAGGCCATCCCGCCGGGTGAAATCGAAGCCGCGCGGGCGCTGGGCATGTCCAGGCCCAAGGCGCTGTTCTACATCATCCTGCCGCGTGCCGCGCGCATCGGCCTGCCGGCCTACAGCAACGAAGTGATCCTGATGCTCAAGGCCAGCGCCCTGGCCAGTACCGTGACCCTGCTGGAACTGACCGGCATGGCCCGCACGATCATTGCCCGCACCTACCTGCCGGTGGAGATCTTCTTCGCTGCCGGCTTGTTCTACCTGCTGATGTCCTACGTCCTGGTGCGCTTCTTCAAGCTGCTGGAGCGCTGGTTGCGGGTCGATGCCTGCCAGGGCCGCTGACGCCTTGTTGACGGGTGAGCAACTGCTCGCCCGCTTCCAGGCGCTGGATACGTTCCTCACCGAACATCAAGGGCTGTGGCGACCACGGCCCTTTACTCACCTGCAATTGCCGTGGGAAACCCAGCATCCCGAACTGGCCCATTGGCTGCGCCAGCGCTCGCTGGCCGAAGCGGAAAGCAGCCATAACCAGCCTCACCACCTGCCGGCGCCTGCGCCTTTCCCTGAGCTGGCCATGCAGTCGCTGAATCTCAGTGCTGTGGATAACTTACCGTCCCGCCCGCTACCGGCCGCCCGTCATCGCCTGAACGTCGATGTACCCGGCCGCAAATGGCAGCAGATCGAAGCCTTCGGCGCCGCGCTGCAATTTCGCCAAACCCCCGAACACTGGCTCGACTGGTGTGCCGGCAAGGGCCACCTCGGCCGCCGCCTGTTGCAACCCGAGCAGCAACTGACCTGCCTGGAATACGACCCGGCCCTCATCGCCTCAGGGCAAGCCCTCAGCGAACACCATCAATTGCCCGTCACCCATCGCCTGCAAGACGTGATGGCCGACGTACAGATCAGCCGCGACCAAACCCCGGTGGCACTGCACGCCTGCGGCGACCTGCATGTGCGCCTGCTCCGACTGGCCAGCGCCGCCGGCTGCCAGCAGTTGGCCGTGGCGCCCTGCTGCTACAACCGCATCCGCGCCGAGCAGTACCAGCCGCTGTCGATTGCCGCCCAGGCGTCGTCACTGCATTTATCGGTGGAAGACCTCGGCCTGCCGCTGAGCGAAACCGTTACCGCAGGCGCGCGGGTGCGTCAGCAGCGCGATACGTCGATGGCCAGGCGCCTGGGTTTTGATGTTCTGCAGCGGCAACTGCGCGGGAGCGATGCTTACCTGCCCACTCCGTCCCTGCCCGCGAGTTGGCTGGCCAAGCCGTTCGCCGACTACTGCCGCGAACTGGCGGCCCTCAAGGGATTATCCACAGGGGAACAGGATTGGTCGGCACTGGAGGCCCAAGGCTGGCAGCGCTTGGCACAGGTGCGAAACCTGGAATTAGTGCGTGGTCTGTTTCGGCGCCCGCTGGAAATGTGGCTGGTACTGGACCGGGCATTGTTTCTCGAAGAAAACGGTTACAGGGTTCAAGTCGGCAGCTTCTGCGAAACACCGCTCACCCCGCGCAACCTGATGCTGCTCGCCGAGCGCAATTAAAGGGCATTTTGTCGCAGCGTGCCCTGTGGATAACTCTGTTGATGGAATTCTGGCAGAGGCCCTGCCGGCAAGCTTCGCGGCGCAAAATGCTGACTGGTCATTTTTTGTTCACAAAATAAAACGCACGCAAAACAGGCAGTTGCAGCGTGATGAGAACCGCTCCGCAAAATTGCGGTTTGATGACAGGTCGAACCAACCGATTGTGCATAAGCACCTGAGGTTAGCGGCATAACCCGGGCTTTTCAGCGGGCAACCAGCAGGCGACAAAGCGCATTGATATCGTCACAGGCCATGCTTGCGGCTTGGTTATCCAGCGGATCGCTGCCAAAAGCCAGGGCCTCGCTGATCGCCGGATCCCGATGCACCATCTCCAACAGGCTGTCACCCAGGCGCTTCCTGAACACCTCGACCATGTCCAGGCTAAAGCCCGAGGTCTCGTCGAGTTGGTTGATCACGAAATGGCAACGCAGCGCCGGCCGATTATCAAGGTGTGGCGCCAGCAACTGCTCCATCTGCTCCAGGGTGCCAAGGGAAGCCGCATCCGCCTGGGCGATGACCAGCACCACATCGGCCACGTTCAGTGCCTGATGCAGGTAGACGTTATTACCCGCCGGGGTGTCGATGATCACCGTGTCCTGCTCACCCAAGCCCAGGGCCGACAAATGTTGCGCCAGCCAATGCGGCTCCTGTTTCAGCCAGCGCTGGAGGTCTTCCTGCTGACGGATATCGGTTTCGCCAAACGTGATCACCTGGCAACCGGCAAAGCCTGAATGAAGGATCTGGCTCCAGCGCTCGTTATGCAGGCTGGTGCGCCCGATGCCGGGCAAGGTGTGGCCCAGGCCGAAGTGGTGATAGAGCGCGTTTTGCGGGTCCAGGTCCAGCGCCACCACTGGCTGCCCCAGGCGCTGCAAACCGCTGCTCAGCGCGGTGGCCAGGGTGCTGCGGCCGACGCCGCCATTGACCGAAACCAGCGCTACCACCTTCGCCCGGATGTTCGCGGCTTCGCGGGACTGCTCGTTGGCACAAGGGGAATGTCGGGAGAACGACGCGCCACTGCCCATATTGAGGCTGGCACTGTCGTCGACCGGCATGTCTTCGAAGAACTGCAGCATCGAATCCATCCCTTGAACATCACTGGCAGTCGTCTTATCGAACAACGAAAAAAGATCATCGGTACGGCTCATCGCCAACACTCCCTCACGACGCATCTTAAAGACGTGAAAGGTCAGCTGTACTGATGCTTACCGCAGGTCTTTTTGTGGGCGCCTTTGTGTACGCATTCTGTGACAAAGGAATGAAAGTGTCATTATTTTGGTGTTTATGAAGAAATCTTTAAGACGAGCGGTAAATGGTCAATTTACTGACTAATCTTTATCGGGTCGTAAGGTGTTTGCAAATCCCGCTCCGGGATCTCCCAGATCAGCAGCTTGGGCGGCGTCTGCTTGAACGCCGGGCTGTCGAAATAAGCCTTGGCGGCGCCTGAAAATTCGCCGCCGTCCTTGCTGAAGTTACCCACCGGAGCGTTCAGGGCTTTTTGCAGGAAACCCACGAAATTCGAATTGCGCGAAAACGAGGTACCGATCAGTGCCACGTTCGGCAGGCCGGCGTCACCAAACAAATCGTCAGGGTTACTCGACGCCGCCGGGCCGTTCTCATGCGCGGTGCTGGCCGCAACCTGCTCGCCCACCGGCTGTAACTTCGGCGGCAACCAGTCGAGACCGGCCAGGCGCACCAGGTCACCCGGACGCGGTGCGAGCGGTGCCTGGGTAATGTCGAAGGCTTGCTCCGGCGTGGCCTGGATACCGCGCTGCTGGATGCGCAGGGCCACGGCGCGGGCGCCGGCATTCGAGCCGATTTCGCTCCAGTGCGTGTCGGTACGCAGGTAGGCATCCGGGCCGAGGGGTTTCAGGGTGTCGGTCAAATCCAGCACTTCAACGCCCGCCGCTTGCAACAGCGTGCTCCATTGCTGAATCCGGCCATCCAGCACGGCCGGACGATACAAGCCGCAACGCTGGGCAGCGGCGATGCGGGTTTTATCCGGCACCACCATCACTTGCAGATCAATACCGCGCTGGCCTAGCTGCTTTTTCAGGTCGATCACCGCGTCGGCCTTGGTGCGCGCATTGTCTTCGGCGTGGCGGTTGAGCTTCAGTTCATCGCTGATAAACAGCCAGCCCGGGCACCCCTGGCGCACCCGCGGCCCAGTGTCGCCGAACGCCAGCCAACTGGCGCCGCGCTCCAGGTTTGCCGCTTCGATGGCCATCGGTGCCTTGGACAGCTCCTTGGCAAACCGATGGGTCACTTCACCGTGCAGCAGCATGTCGCTGTCGACCTTGGGCGGCAGGAAACTCACCGGGCCCTTGACCATCAGCCAGACGCAAGACAACAGCCCCGCCGCCAGGAAAGGCACCAACACCCAGCCCGCCAGGGGGCTGGTGCGGACGGCCAGTTCACTCGGTGGGGTCGGCGCGGTAGGGGCGGGCATCGTCAGGCTTCCTTAGAACTGAAAGTACAGAAACGGCACGGCATCGCGGCTGGCAATCAGCGCGAACGACAACACAAACCCGGCCACCGGCCACAGGGATGCGGCCACCACAAACCAGGGCTGCGTACCAAAACGCTGCTCGCAGCGGGTCTGCCAGATCGGCGCGATGATGCACACCAAACCGAGCAACGCGGCCATGCCATGGGCCGGGCGCATGGCCACGGCCAACGCATCACCCAAGGCCATGCCATGCATGCCGAATTGGCCGGCGTACATGGTCAGTGCCGAATGGAAGTCCGGTGCGCGGAACAGCGTCCAGGCCAGGCACACAAACAGCAGCGTCAAGATGTGCGACAGCACCGGCGGAATGCTCGGCAGGCTCGAGCGCGACCACGCCCGGTCAATGCACAACGCGATACCGTGGGCCGAACCCCACAACAGGTAGTTCCAACTGTCGCCGCCATGCCACAACCCGGCAATCGCCATGGTCAGGAACAGGTTGCGGTAGGTACGCCATACGCCATCGCGGTTACCGCCGAGGGCGATGTAGAGGTAGTCCCGCAGCCAGCTGGACAACGACAAATGCCAGCGCCGCCAGAAGTCCTGGATGCTGCTGGCGAGGTACGGCCGGTTGAAGTTTTCCGGGAAGTGGAAGCCCAGCATCAAGCCCAGGCCGATGGCCATGGCACTGTAGCCGGCGAAGTCGAAAAACAGTTGCAACGAGTACGCCAGGCAGCCGATCCAGGCATCCACCAAGCTCGGGTTTTCCAGGTGGAAGGCGATGTCCACCAGCGGCGACAAGGTGTCGGCCACCAGCACTTTCATGCCCATGCCGATCATGAAACGCCGAGCGCCAAGGCTGAAATTCGGCCAGTTGAAATAACGCTGGTTCAGCTCGCGCCGCACCCAGTCATAACGAATGATCGGGCCCGCAATCGAATGGCCGAACATCGAGATATAGGTCGCGTAATTGATGAAGCTGCGCTCCACCGGCACGGTGTGCCGATGCACATCCACCAGGTACGAAATCGCCTGCAGCACAATGAACGACAACCCGGCCGGCAACGCCACGCGCTGCCAATCCAGCGGCATCGCGCCGTACCAGGTGATTACCTCACTCACGGTGCCCGCGACGATGTTGGCGTACTTGTACCAACACAGCACCGCGGTGTTGAACACGATCAACGCGATCAACAGCCGCACCCGGCCCTTGCCGTCTTCACGGGAACGGTCCACCAGCAAACCGCCGACCCACGCCACCACGGTCAACACCATGTGCAGGAACAGGAACAGCGGGCTCAACCAGCCGTAGAACAGCCAGCTGCCGATCAACAGGATGACGTTGCGCCAGCCCGGACGGGCCAGCGCATAAATCAACAGGAAGGCCGGCAGGAACAGCGTGAGGAATTCCAGTGAGGCAAAGACCATGGTGGTGTCGGGCCCGATCAGTTAGCGAGCGTGTCGGAGGTAAACAGCAACCTCGAACCGGCGGCCGATGGCAGTGCGAGCACGCTGTAGCGTTCGCCGGCCTTGAGGGTGAAGGTCAGCGGCTGGCCCACCGGCGCGTTGGCGCACTTGAGCTGCACCGACAGTTCCACCGGGTTGATCATGCGGCGCGAAATCGCGCCTTCGGCGACCTTCTTGAACAGTTCGGCTTTTTGCGCCACGGCTTCCAGGCTCGCGTCGACGCAGGCGGCGTCGGCGTTGATAAAGGCCAGCGAGGCCTTCAGTGCGTTGAAGTCATCCGGCTGTTCGTGGATCACCAACTGGCGCGTGCCGCCCTTGGCGTCCGGCACGGCCACTACGGTGGCGAACTCGCCCGGCGCGACGGTCACGGCCAGCTCGGAATCCTTGCCGCCCTGGCTCAACACACCCTTGATCGGGGTCTTGCCGCCCGACACCGGCAGGTAGTCAGACACCAGTTTGTCGCCACCCAACACCAGACTGGCCTTGGAGCCCTGGGGCAGCAATTTCAGCTCGCCGTCGGTGCCGTTGGCCAGGCGCAGGAAGGCCGAATCCTTCTCCGGGCCGGTGGGGTAAAGCGGGATGTCGGCGCTGTAGGCGCTGACGCTGGCGAGCAAGGTCGCCAGGCCCAGGGTGATCCGTTTCATTATTGCGCTCCTTTGCCCACGGCGGCCGGTGGCAACTTCGCCAGGGAGTCGCCGATCGCCTTGGCCCACTTCTGGTAGCCGTCGATGGTGAAGTGCTGGCCGTCGGTGGTGATCCACTGGCCCGGCTTGGAGAAGGTCAGCGAGTCAACGTAGGTGCACGGCGCCACGTTGGTGGCGAGGAACTGCGACATCACCTTGGTGCGCGCATCATCCTTCTTGTACTGCGAACCGACCTTGCCCCACGCCGGCCCGACCCACACGCACTTGGTGCCGGTTTCGGTGATGGCCTTGGTCAGGGAAGTCACGCTTTTCCAGGCCCAGACTTTCGGGAACTGCGGCTCCGGGTACGAGGCCATGGTGTCGGCGATGATGATCACCACCAGGTCCGGCTTGTCCTTGGCGATCAGGTCTTTGATCGGGGTGGTGCTCATGGCGTTCTTGCCGAAAATCTCGGCCTTGCCAACCGGCAGGCGCTCGGCACCGCACTCGACTTTCTTCGGCACGATCCAGTCGGCTGCACCGGCGCCGCACGCGCCGATGGAGTGAACCTTGGCGCCCTGGGCGGTGAGGTTGTCCTGCAGCGGGTTGAGCAGTGAATCAGGAAAGCTCATGTGACTTTCGCCCAATACCAGCAGGGTCAGGCCGGCAATAGCAGAAGCGGAAACAGGCATGGATGACTCCTATCAAATCAATTCGAATAAGGGGAACGGTACGGACTGACCGGCAAGGGCATAGGCCCGCTCAGGTCTTCAAACAAGTAGCGCAGGTAGGCGTTACCGACGTACTGGCGATAGTCCTGGGCGTTGTCGAGACCGACTTCGCCACCCAGGTAAAAGCGCGAGCTGAGGCGGTATTCGGCGGCGGCATTGAAGCTGTAGCCGATGCCGGTCTTGCTGTCCTTGGCGTATTTCGGATCGCCCCGGTCACTCTGGAGCTGGTCATGCCCCGGGAAATAATCGACCGCATCTTGCTCGATATGCTGGATGCCCACCGAACTTTTTATCTGGTAGCTGAACCGATCAAAACTCTGCGCCCAGCGCACCGGCACACCCAGGGAGAAGAAGCGCTGCGGGCTGAAGTAACCGCCCTGGCCGTAGGTGTAGTAACCCTGGTTTTCCTTGAAGCCCATGACCGAACCGCTGATGCCGAGGGTCAGGGTGTCGGTCGGGGTATTGCGCAGGTACCAGTAGATGCCGCTGCCCAGCTCCAGGCGGGTGTTGTCTTCGACGTTGTTGCCCAACAGCTCGTGCAACGAGGCGTAGCCATACACACCGAGCTTCTGGTTGTCGTAGCTCAGGTCGCCACGCCCGCCGTTGGCGGTCACGCCGCCCCATTTCTCGCCGGTACGCTTGTCTTCGGAACCGGCAAAGGAGGTCACACTGTCGGTGACCGGGCGCCGCGAAACATTGACCCCGTAACGGAAGTTGGAGCCCTGGGAGAACGGCCGCGAGACGCTGGCGCCACCGACGATGGTGTCGTACAGAAAGCCCAGCGGGCTCACACCGATGTCGGCCTTGAGGCCTTCATCCGGGTTCTCCACGGCAACGGCCAGACCGACGCCTGTGTCGCTCTGGGAGCCCGCCGGGTTGGCCGTGCCACCGCCAAAGCGTGTGGCAGAGTCGCTCTTCACGCTGCCGGAACTCACATGCACCGGCGTCACGCGCAGCGCAACGTTCAGATCCCCCACCGGCATCCGCGCTTCAAACGGCGCCTCGACGTCAGTGATTTTGCTCAAGCCGCTTTCGCCATTGTTGCTGCGAACGCTCAAGCCCTGCACCAGGTAACCGGTGCGATCCCGCAGGATCGTATCCAGCGCACGACGTGCCGGGCTGAGGTTGGCGGTGTCGAGTGCAGCAATGCTCGACGGTGGCTCGAACGGCTCGTTCCAGTTGTTCGACGCTGGACGCGCGGAGGCTGCCAGGGCATTGTCCGGCACGACATTGGTCGGTGCATCAATCGGCGGCGGCACGGCGCCGGCGACGGTCAGGTCGGTGACCTGGCGACGCTGGCCCGGCAAGCCGACGAAGGGGTTGTAAGGCACGCCCTGGGAGCCGGCCTGAGCCAATTGCGTCTGGCTCTTCTGGCTGTTCTCAATCGCCAACGCCTTGCGCAGCAGCGCAGCGGCTTCGTTGTTTTTGCCCAGCCCCTGATAGATGCGCGCAGCCGAGGTGAGGATCTCGGGGTTGCCCGGTTCCAGGGACAGCGCCTTTTCACTGGCGCTTTCCGCCAGGCCACGATCACGGCCTTGCAGCGCGATATCCGCCAGGCCCAGTTGCAGGCGAGCGTTGTTCGGGTTCTGCTGAATCAGCGGCGCATAAAGCTCCATGGCCTTTTTGCTATTGCCGCTGGCCGCGTACATCCGCGCCAGGGCACCTACCGCCATAGCGTCGTTGGGACGCTGGGCAAGCGCCGGCGACAGCATGTCGTAGGCCGCGACCAGGTCGTTTTTCTCACGCAGGGCATCAGCCTGCTTGACCCGGTACAGGTAGATCAAATCGTCGTAACGCTGGCGACCGGTTTCACTCAGCGGCTTGCCCTGCACTTCACGCAGGATGTCGCCCGCCTCGGTGTAGTGGTTGGCCTTGAGCAGGACATTGGCGTACAGCAGTTTCTGGTCGACGGTCGGGTTCGGATTGTTATCCAGAACCTTCTGCATGATATCCAGGCCCTGCTGCGTCGCGCCGACTTCCACATAAGCGGCCGCCAGCACCGCCAGGCGCTCAGGCTTCTGCCGGGTCATGGCTTCACTGCGGCCCAGCAGCGCGAGGGCTTCCGGGCGTTGGCCACGGCGGGCGGTCTCGATGGCGATGTCGGTCTGCTTGTGCAGCGCGATATCGATACCCAGCTCGTTCATGTCAGCGGTACGTTGCCCCGCAGGGATACGCGCCAGGGTCTCTTCAGCCTTTTTCCACTCACCCAGCTCCGCCGACAGCAGCGTGCTGGTGTACAGCGCGTCCGGCTGGTTCGGCTGCTTGGCCAGCAAGCCGTCGATCAAGGCACGGGCGTTGCGAATCTGGCCGTCGCGCAGGTAAATGCGCGCCAGGGCGAAGCGTGTCCACGGGTTTTCCGGGTCGGCATCAAGGGCTTGTTTGTAGGCGGCTTGCGCGGCTTTCAAATCGCCCCGCTGCTCGGCCAGCTTGCCGACCTGGGTAGCGCGCAATGCGGTGATTTTCACACTCGGCGCGAACTTCGCGCGCTCGGCGGGCGACACCGAGTCGATCAGCTTCAAGGCTTCTTCCGGCTGCCCGGATTGGGACAGCACGTTGATCAAGCCGCTCAGCGCGTCCGGGTCGCCAGGATGACGGGCGAGCACTTTGCGGTAGCCGGCTTCGGCGGTGTCGAACTGATTGTCCTGGGCCTGGAAACCCGCCAGTGCCACGGCAGCGCCGGGCTGGCCAGGGTTCAAGCGTTCGGCCTGGGCCACCAGGTCGCGGGCCTGGCTGCCGCGCCCGCCACGCTGGGCGTCACGGGCCTGGTTGAGCAGGTTCCAGTAGCGCACATCATTGAGCGCCGACTGCCATGCCGCGCCCCCCGGCAAACGGGTGGCTTGTACGAGGTAGCTTTCAGCCTCGCTGAAGCGCTGCTGCTGTTGACGCAGCACGCCCATGCCGCCGAGGGCATCGACGTCATTGGGTTTTTCGTTGAGGCGCGCCGCCAATAGCGGCTCGGCGGTTTTCAGGTCGCCGTCATCCAGCGCCTTGAACGCCTTGGTCATCTGCGGATCACGCTGCCAACCGGCGCCGGTCTTGCCTTGGGCAATGCCCTTGTTCATCAGCGCACGGATTTCGCTGTCGTCCGGATGCGCAGCCAAAAACTGCTGGAACAACGGCACCTGGTCGCTCTTCGGCGGGCCGAGCCAGATCAGCGCAAAGCGCCAGGTTTCATCGGCGTTGCCGCCCACGTCGTTGTTCGGTGCCAGCTTGGCCAGGGCGCGGATGCCGTCGGCGCGGGTGGCCGGGTTACGCGCCAGATGCTTGGCCAGGAACAGCGCCACAATCGGGTCGTTCGGCCGCTCGCGGGACAAACGCTGCAAGCCGGCGATGGCCTCGTTCGTGCCCTTGGGCGTGAAGCCCAGGGTGTTGTAATACTCGCGGGCAAGCAGGCCCTGAGGCTGGCGCCCCTGGAAGATCTGGCGATACAACGCCACCGCTTGTTCGCGCTCTTCTTCAGGCTCACCGAGTTCACGGGCCTGTTCCAGCAACTTCGCGTTGGCCGGGATGTTGACGGTGATGTCCTGCTCCAGCAGCAAGGCCTGGCGCGGTACCGGGCTCAACGCCTGCAGGCGGGCCAGGTACTTTTGCGCTTCGGCCGGACGCTGTTGTTGCACCTGGATCAAGCCGATGCCGTACAGCGCATCCGGCTGTTCGGGGCTCAGGCGCAGCAGTTTCTGCCAGGTCTCGAGGGCGCGTTCCGGGTTCTTTTTCGACTGCCAGTAATAGCCCTGCTCGATCAGCAGGCTTTGCGGGTCAGTGGTTTCGGCAAAGCTGGCGCTGGAAGCCAGGGCCGCCAGAATCGCAATGGCTAGCGTGTGACGGCGCATGCAGACTCCCAGGATAATTTCACCGTGCCGTCTTGTTCGAAACGGTACTTTTGATCAGCGAAGCCCTGGCCGAACAGGCTGAGCATGTAGTCGTAGTAAATCGGCTGGGCGCTGTCCGGGGCCGAAGGCGCGAGCGCCTTGGCAAGGGCGTCGTCGACTTTCTGCTTTTGCAATTGCGCCAGGGCGGTTTCGCCCCGGGCCTGGAAGAAGGCCATGGTGGAGGCCGAGAACCCCGTCGGCGTGTAGCCGTTGTTTTTCTCGACTTCACCGGTCAGCACGTGGACTTTCTCCGGCGGCAAACCGCTGACCGACGCAGCAGTGGCACGGGAAATCCCGCCCAAGGCCTTGAGCATCGGTGCGGCCAGCGGGTCGCTCTTGGCGGTCATGCCGGCCCAGAGGTAAGTGCGGATCGCGTCGTAGCTGCCCAGGTCATCGGAAAACGGGTCGACGATAAACAGCCCGGTGTTCGCGCTGGTGGCGCGATAACCGACCCAGTTGGCCGCCAGGCCATGGGGATTGCTCGGCAGGTCGGCGAGCATCTTCGCGTTGCTCTCGGCCACTTCGTTCCAGCCGGCGTTCGGGCGCTCTTTTGCAAAGCGGCGCAGTTGCGGCAGTACTTGATAGCTGGGGTTGAAGCGCCACAGGCCTCCCGCGTGTGCATAGCCTACCGGCCCCGGCAACAGCATCTTGCCCAGGCCCGGTACGCGCACGATCAGGTTGCGTTCAACGTTGGCCAACACCAGTTGCGCGTCGCTGCGGTACTGCGGTGCGTTCCACACGCGCGCGGCTTCGAGCAACGCATAGGCCATCCACAAATCGGCGTCGCTGGCGGAGTTGCTGTCGATCGCGCCCCACTTGCCATCGTCACGCTTGCCCCACAGCCAGGCCGGCAGGTTCTGGCCGATGTCGGCGCCCGCCATGTTGGACTTGGTCCAGGTCCAGAGCTTGTCGAAGGTCGCCCGGTCGTTGCCCACCAGGGCAAAGAACATCGCGTACGACTGCCCTTCCGAGCTGCTTTCCGTCGGCTTCATGGACGAGTTCAACACCCGGCCATCGTCCTGGATAAAGCGCTTGGCATAGTTCTGCCACAGCGGCCAATCGCAGGTCTGTGCCTGGGCGGCACCGGCAAGCAATGTGCTGCCAATCACCGCCAGGATCGCGCTACGCAAAGGGTTCATGCCAACCGCCGTTTTGCACGGGCACGCAGTGCCAGGTAGATCAGGCAGGTCAGCACCAGCAGCCCCAGGAAGGTAATCGCCAGCATCCAGCCCAGGTTCTGGGACAGCTGCCATTGCATGAATTTGAAGTAGTTCAGGTCGCCGACGTAGTACTGCTGGTCCGCGACCAACGAGCTGATCTGCGTGCCCTGCACCACCGCCAGGCTGCCCTGGATCGAGTCTTTGTAGTCGTCACCGCCAATCAGCGCCGAGGTCGCTTCAAGCAGGCCCTGAGGCTGGTTGCTGGCGATCAGCACCACGCTGCGCCCGGCCTTGAGCGGCGATTGGAAGCCGGCGAACCAGGTGCTGTTGCTCAGGCCGCTGAAGGTGATGCCGGCATTGGCCGTATGCTGGTTGGCCGCGGCGTCCGGGCTGATCCAGCTGCGCACATAACGTGGCAGGTCAGACAACAGGAAGTGGTGCTGCAGGCCGTCACTGGTGGCCGGCAGGTATTGCTGCCATTGCTGCAGCAGCGGCTGGTTGCCGCCGGTGGCGAGCACCAGCAGGTCTTTGTCGGCAACGCTTTGCACGTCTTTGGCCTGCACCACTTTGACGGCGGTGGCCGGGTAGCCGGTGGACTCGCCGAAGCGGCCCATCACAGTCAGGTAGGCGCTCAATTCATCGGTGCCGACGTTGTCCGGCATCACCACCGCCGACTCCGAAAGGTCAGCCAGGCGGGTGAACGGGAAGCCGGAATCGTTGAACACGCCCAGGTTCGGCATGGCGATAAAGTGCTGGTAGCTGCTCAGGTCCAGGCTCGAGTCCGGGTCAATCGCACCGCGCATGTTATCGACGATGATGTCCCGGCATTCGCCTTCCTTGATGTAGTCGTACATGAAGCGCAGTTGCAGCTTGGACTTGGGCGAAGCCGAGCTGATCGGCAACAGGGTCGTCACTTCACGGGGCAGGGTTTCGTCTTTCTTCAGCTGGTCCAGCAGGCTCTGCCCACCGCCCAGGTTGCTCACCGACGGCAACGCGACAGACTTCATGAACTGGTCGTTCAGGCCGATCAGCAAGGAGGAGTTGGTGGACACCTGCTGCGGCGTGTAGCGGTATTTGACGTTGAGCGGCACGCCCTCTTCACGCCAGTTGAACAGGTCGGGCGGCAGGCGCAGGTCGACGCTGATCGGGCCCGGGTTGTAGCCGGAGACGTTGAGTTTTTTCAGTTCTACCAGCTCGCCAAGGCGTACCGGACGGTTGCTGGGCAGCCAGTTCGGCGCGTCGTAAGGGCTGCGCGGGGCCAGGGTGTCGAGCCTGGTGATGACCACGCTATTGCCGGTCAACACCGGGTTGCCCAGCACCACGGCGGTGGCGGCACGCTTGAGTTCGGCGCCATCACGGCCGGAGACGATCAGCAGCTTGCCATTTGGGTCGTTGGGGTTGGTGATCAGGGTCAGGGTCGGCCCTTTAGGCTCAGGGACCGCCACACCGTGTACGTCCACGGCCTGGGTACTTTGCACCAGCACGATGGCGTTGCCCTTGGCCGGAATCTCGCCAAGGGTGGTCGGGAACGTCGCACCCCGGTAGCTGGCCAAGCCGCCTACCCACGACGACAGCGCACCGGCAGCTTCCAGCGCGGCATTGTCTGGCGCGCTGGCAAACACGAATGGCAGGCTGACCTGGCGCGCATCACGCTTGTCGAAGAACGGCAGCGGCAACACCGACAGGTCGTCTTTCAAGACGATCGGCTGCACCTGCACTTTCAGCTCACTGCTGTTGCTGATCTTGGCCCACAGGCTGCTGTGCAGCGGGTCTTCACAGGACATGGTGTAGTGGCCGATGAACTGCAGGCTCAAGCGGTTGAATTCGGTGATCAGGTGCGCCGGAATCTGCACCAGTTTTTCCTGCTGGATGCCTGCGCCCTCTTTGGGCAGCGGCAGGCTGGCGGCGACTTCGTCGTTGACCAGCACGTTGATCTGCGACAGGTCCGCCAGCAGCGCCGGCGAGTAGCTGTACTTGAGCAACAGTTGCGCGCCCTTCACCACTTCATCGGCACGGATGTCGAAGTTGACGCTGTCGGACGCTTCCACGCCTTGCAGGTTCATGGTGTCGCGACGGCCCAGTTGCTTGAGGGTCAGGCTGTAGCCGTCGTCAGTGCTCTGCACCGCAACAGCGGGTGCAGCGGCCTGTGCCTGCGAGCCCAGGCCCAGCAGCGAAGCGATCATCAGCGCGAGCACGCCGCGCGACTGCGGGCGGGCAAATAGTGTGGAAGTCATGGCTTGTCCATCAGCGTATCGAGCGGTTGTGAGGGAGTGCGGCGCAGGGCCAGACGCAATTCATGCAGCGTGGCGCGACCCAGGGTAAACAGGCCGCCGATGCCGATGGCACCGACTTCACGCAGGGCTGACAACGGTGTATCGGGCTGGCCGGCGCCCCAACTCGCGGCCCAGGTGTCGGCGCGGGAAAACGTCAGGCGTACCAGTTCGCTTTGTTGGCGCAGGGACAGTGCATCGAATTGCGCGCCAATCTGCGCGCCCTTGCTGAACACCACCCGCGCCTGGAACAGGCTGTCTTGTCCGTTGCGCGACAGCACCAACTGCAACTGTTCGCCCCGGGCAATCTGGTGCCCGTCGGCGAGGATCAGGCCGAAGCCGTTCTGCGAGAAATCCTGGGTCGTGCCTTTGAGCACACGACCGTCGGCGCAGATCACACTGACCGGCAATTTCGCGCTGACCCGCGGCTCGGAGCGCACTTGCCGCGCTTCGGAAGCCACTGCCACTGCCGCGCTGGTGATGATCAGGTTGTAGAGGGTCCAGGTCAGGTTGATCGCCACGGTGACCGCGGTGGACTCGTCGCCCCAGATCAATTGATACAGACCGAAGCACAGCCCGACCAGGTTCACCGCCAGCAGTACCAGGTACGGCCGGGCGAGTTTCCAGTCGAAGAATTGCTTGTCGATGATCCCGCCCTTGTCGGTGACGTTGAAGCCGCCCGCCTTGGGGTTGACCAATGCAACCAATACCGGCGGCAGGATGTACCAGGCCAGTACGGTCTCGTAGACCTCGTTCCAGAACGAGTGGCGGAAGCGCCCCTGGATCCGCGAGTTGGTCAGGCTCGAATGCACGAGGTGGGGCAACACATAGGCGACAATCATCAGCGCCGAGGCGTGGAAAATCTGCGCGCCGAAAATCAGGTAGGCCAGCGGCGCGGTGAGGAACACCAGCCGCGGCAAGCCATAGAAGAAGTGCAGCATGGCGTTGGCGTAGCAGATGCGCTGGCCCCACTTCAGGCCTTTGCCCAGCAGCGGATTGTCGGTGCGGAAAATCTGCGCCATGCCCCGCGCCCAACGGATGCGCTGGTTGATGTGGCGTGACAGGCTTTCGGTGGCCAGGCCCGCGGCTTGCGGGATCGCCAGGTAAGCGGTGTTGTAGCCCAGGCGGTTGAGCTTGAGCGCGGTGTGGGCGTCTTCGGTGACGGTCTCGACGGCCACGCCGCCGATTTCCAGCAAGGGCTTGCGGCGGATCACCGCACACGAGCCGCAGAAGAACGTCGCGTTCCACAGGTCGTTGCCGTCCTGCACCAGGCCGTAGAACAACTCGCCCTCGTTGGGCACGGCGCGGAAGGTGTCGAGGTTCTTTTCAAACGGGTCGGGTGAAAAGAAGAAGTGCGGCGTTTGCAGCATCGCCAGCTTGGGGTCCTTGAGGAACCAGCCGAGGCTGACTTGCAGGAAGGAACGGGTCGGCACGTGGTCGGCGTCGAACAGCGCGATGTACTCGCCGTCGGTGACCTTCAACGCTTCATTGAGGTTGCCGGCCTTGGCGTGGAAATTGTTGTCGCGACGGATGTAGTTCACGCCGATCTTGCGGCAGAAATCGCGGAAGTCGTCGCGACGGCCATCGTCGAGCACGTGGACGCGCAACTTGTCCTTGGGCCAGTCCATCGCCTGGGCGGCGAAGATGGTCAGTTTGACGATGCTCAACGCCTCGTTGTAGGTCGGGATGAACACGTCGACCGTGGGCCACTCCGACGGTTCGGTCTTGAGCCACACCGGCTCGCGGCGCAGCGGCCAGGCGGTTTGCACGTAGCCGAAGATCAGCACCACCAGCGCGTACAGCTCGGCGAGCACCAGGCCGTAGCCGAACAGCATGTCGAGCCAGGTTTCAAAACCCAGGGTGGAAGTCAGCCGCCAGTACATGTAGCGCAGCGACGCCACCAGCGACAACACCACCAGCGCGAGGATCGCCATGCGCCCGGGAATCTTGCGCAGCAGCAGCACCGCAAGGAAGCACACGGCGGCAAACAGGCATTGGCTGTAGAGGTCCAGCGGGGCGCTGACAATGCTTACCAACAGCAAGGTGCCGACCACACAACTGATCACCACCAGCACTTTGCGCAGCGTATCGGGCCAGCGATTGAAGCGCGAAATGGCGGCGTCCAGCCGCTGCTCGGCGCGCCCCGGAGTGTGGGGCGTAGAGGACGTAGTGTCGGTCATGGAAGGTCCGAATCGATGCGTTCGAGCAACGTGCGGCACAGGGCATGAATGTCCTGGCAGCCGAGACTGTTGACGGTAGGGTCGAGGGGGTCGCGGCCGCAGGCCTGGGCTTCGCTGAACACCGGGTCACGGTGGACCGTGCCGAGCAGTGCATCGCCGAGGCGGGCCTTGAACACTTCGGCCATGTCCAGGCTGAAGCGGTGGGCGCCGTCGAGTTGGTTGATCACGTAGTAACGCAGTGGCGGTTTTTCGCGCTCAAGGTACGGCGCCAGCACGCTGTCCATCTGGGCCAGGGTGCTGAATGAGGAAACATCCGCCTGCACCGCCACCAACACCACGTCTGCCAGGGCCATGGCCTGGTGCAGGTACACCGTGTTGCCGGCGGGCACGTCGATCACCACCGTGTCCTGGCCATTCAACTGCAAGCCGGCCAGGTGCCGGGGCAGCCATTGGGCGTCTTCGCCGAGCCAGCGATTGAGGTTTTTTTGCTGGTCGTTGTTGGTCTCACCGAAGGCCACGAGGCGGCAACCGGCAAAGCCGCGCTCGGCCAGGCCTTCCCAAGACTCATTGCTCAAGCTCGTCGCGCCGATGCCGGGCAAATTCAGGCCCAGGCACAAGTGATGACGCAGGGCGTTTTGCGGGTCCAGGTCCAGCGCCACGGCCGGGTGGCCTTGACGCTGCAAACCGCTGGCAATGGCCGCGGTCAGCGTGCTGCGACCGACACCGCCCTTGAGCGAGACCACCACGATCACCTTGGGTGAGGATTGATCCGAGTACACCTCACCGGTCGGCCCTTCGACCACTTCGGGAGGTTGCAGGTGATCGGCTTCGCCCTGGGTCAGCTCTTCGAGCAAGCGCAGCAATGGCGCCGACGGCGGCTCATCCAGCGCGACGGTGCAAGCGGTTTGGGCCGGGATGGGCACGGCGTCGAAACGCTCGACCACCACGTCATCCTCAAGATAATCATGGACGGCGTACATCTCCCGGTAGCCATTTGGATTGGCGCCCAGCTTATTGAATAGTTTTGAAATATCGTCTGCGCGACTCACCCACGGCCCTCCCCGGTTATTACGCTTTAAAGGCGTTAAAAAGGTCAGCCCGTTGGGCTGACCTTGGTTTTTCTAGTTATGTGTTGGCTGGCGGCATTCTGTGATATCAGATTGATGGTGTCAGTATTTTGATGCTTTGGGATTAATTATTTCCGACGAGCGGCTTAGTGCCGTATTTTTGACTTATTTGGCGAATTTTTATCAATTTCTTTCAGATCAGAAGCTTGCGGAGGCTTCTAACAATTTTTCTGGCCGCCTGGTCAGGAAAAATTGCTTAGCTGACGAATCAAATTACAACTTACTAATTAACCGCCAACGTTCCGTAAACCGGGTTAAACGATTCCGCTATTTATATGACGCTTAATATTTCGAAACAGAATACGGTAAGACTCACCTTATTCAAGGGAAAAACGATGACCGTTATGTCGAAAACATCTAAGAGAAAGACCATGAGGCACTAATGCCTCTAATGGATATGTTTCTGTATCAAGTTGTATGCAATCCCCTTCTCAACACATGCCGAGGCAAAACGCCGGGGTGCATGACACAGGCCGGATACCTCCCGGGCGCTCAATAGGCTCCAACGCAACACACACCCTATTGAACCTCAGAGGACACCACCATGAACCGCAACACCCTCATCGCCAGCAGCCTGTTTGCCTTGCTCAACGTTGCCGCCTTTTCGGCCCAGGCCAGCCCCAAGCTGGATGTACAGCAGGTACTGTCGACCGTGGACGATGGAGGCGCGGCGTGTGGCGTGGTGAATGCGCGGATGACCTACCTGGATTCCCATGGGCAGAAGCGGGTGTTTGAGTACAAGAAATTTGCCGATTCGTGTAACGAAGGCAGCTAAAAGCTGAACGACAAAGCCTGTGGCAAGGGAGCTTGCTCCCGCTGGAGTGCGCAGCGCTCCCACTGTTTTGGGCCTGCTGCGCAGCCCAGCGGGAGCAAGCTCCCTCGCCACAAAATTTCATCTGAAGTTAAAAGGCATTAACCGCGAATACGGTGCTCGGTGAACTCATAATCCTCCTGGCAATCGTCGGTCGGGTCCGCCGCCACACCAGCCGTTCTCGGTTTGAATCGGCTGGGTTTGCTGCGCATCGCGGAAAAACGTGATGGTGAAGCGGCCGTCGGGCTTGAGGTTGTTGTTCCAGGACAGGAACTGGCACTTGCCGCTTTCTGCACGCAGGCCTTTCCAGTGATCCAGCGCATGGGAATGGCGGGGCTGGGGTGGCTGAAACGAGGCCGCGCAGAGAAAACCCGGTCGGTTGCAAAAATAGTCAGAATTCAGGGGTTTACAGATGCTTGCCAATCGCTATAATCGTCGCCCTAACACGCCGGTATAGCTCAGTTGGTAGAGCAACTGACTTGTAATCAGTAGGTCCCGGGTTCGACTCCTGGTGCCGGCACCATACAAAACGAAGCCCTCGCAGAAATGCGGGGGCTTTGTTGTTTCTGGGGTGTTCATATTCTGTCTACGCCTGGCGCCCCAACTGAACAAGCCGGTGAGCCTCCAGAAAGATCAATTCCTGTAGCGAAGTCCCGCCTTCAGCGTTTTATGCAGAATTATGGGTAGCCAATAATTATGGCGTATCCATAAAAAGAGCTAATTCATGAGCACATGCCGCTGCGGCCCCGAATTTTCGTACACCCATATCAGCTTGCCTCCCCATCCTCCACCCCGCTAACCTCCCCCAGTCGCTGCAAAATCAGCGGCCGGATGTGGAAGTCCGTACTATGGCTAAAGGCGCTCAAACGCCCATGAACACCTGCCGGCTTTTTTTTTCGCCTGTATTCTTGTGTTATGGCGGCTGTGTGCGGGGCACTTCGGTGCGCCGGGTTCCTTTAGCCCCGGTCTTCCACACCTGCGCACAGCTGCCACCCTCATGTGGAAGTGAGATTGGCAGTTCCTGAATCGCTAAAGGAGCTTCGCCATGTTCAAGGTCACACCCAACCCGCCTCAAGCCCCAATCGACGCCAAGCTTCATGCCGCCGCACAGCGGGCGATTGATCATTACTTGCACCCATCAGACGATGCAGAACCTGCGGCGCGTCCAGGCAGTAATCTGTTCTCCGTTTCGCCCGATGTGGATACCGAAACGCTGCTGGCCAATGCCGCAGAAACCCTCTCATCAGCCAACGAGATGGTCTCGAATCTGGCATTTGAGTTGGAAGGATCACAAAGGGCAGTGGCATTGGGGATTCAGCAACTGATTGAGTTGAGTTCAATGCTGGTAGATCGAGCGTTGGAACAAGTCGCGCCTGCAACCCGTTAATTTCGACAGGCCAACAAAAAACGCCCCGAACGATCACTGTCCGGGGCGTTTTTCGTTCAACCGCTTCGCTTAGTGCCCAGCACTCTGCCCACCGTCCACATGCAGAATTTCCCCGGTCACAAACCCAGCCGATTCCAGGTACACAATCGCCTGCGCAATATCCCGCGCTTCACCCATGTGCCCCACCGGATGCAGGCTGCCCAACGCCGCATGCGTCTCTTCCCCATGCATCGGCGTCTTGATAATCCCTGGGCTCACCGCGTTCACGCGAATCCCGCGCTTGGCGTATTCAATCGCCAGCGATTTGGTCGCCGAGTTCAGCCCGCCTTTGGTCAGCGAGGCCAGCACCGAAGGCACGCCATCAATCGCGTGGTCCACCAGGCTGGTGGTGATGTTGACGATGTGCCCGGCGCCCTGTTTCAGCATCTCGGTAATCGCCAGTTGGGTGATGTAGAAGAACCCGTTCAGGTTCACCGCCAACACGTTTACGTAGTCTTCGTGGGTGTAGCTGGTGAACGGTTTGGCAACGAAGATCCCGGCGTTGTTGATCAGGCTGTCGATGCGGCCAAAACGCGCTACGCCTTCGCGGATGACGCGCTCGGCGGTGGCCGGGTCGGCGATGTCGCCGGCCACGGTGAGGATGTCCGGATCCGTCGACGGTTTGATCGACCGGGAGGTGGCAACCACGCGGTAATCCAGCTCGCGGTAAGCCTTCACTGCAGCAGCGCCCAGGCCTTGGGATGCACCGGTGATCACAACGACTTTTTTCGAATTGCTCATGATGAAACCTCTATATGGAAAATGGGATGGTTCAAGCAGCCGCGGCGGACATTTCCCGCAGCATCTGTTCGTAGTAACTGACTGATTGCGACCCGGAGACCAACTGGCGGCCATTGAGGACCATGGCCGGTACGGAGTTGATGCCGTGCTCGCGGTAGAACGCTTCCAGCTCGCGCACTTCATTGGCGTAGGCGGTAGAGCCCAGCACCCGTCGTGCGCTTTCAATTTCCAGCCCGGCCTCGGCGGCCAGACGCGCCAGGATTTCGTGATCGCTGACGTTCTGGCCATCGCTGAAATACCCGCGCAACAGCGCCTTTTTCAGCTCGAGCTGGCGCCCTTGCTGCAACGCCCAAAACAGCAACCGATGGGCGTCGAAGGTGTTGTAGAAGTGGCTGCGCTTTTCCAGGTCGAAGGTGAAGCCGATGGCCGCGCCTCGCTCCATCAACATCCTTTTGCCGCTGGCAACTTCTTCAGCGCTGCGCCCGTATTTGCGCATCATGTGGGCAACGGCGTTTTCGCCTTCGGCCGGCATGTCGGGGTTGAGTTCGAAGGGTTTGAAGGTCAGTTCAACCGTCACTTCACCCGCCAGGTTGTCGATGGCTTGTTCCAGGGCGGTGGCGCCGAGGGCGCACCATGGGCACACCACGTCGGAGATGAAGTCGATGGTGACGGGCGTGCTCATGACGGATTTTCCGCGAGCTGTTTGCGGTACTGGGTGGTGGTGATGCCGGCGTAGCCCCAGTTATCGGTGTCGACTTCTTCGATGACGATGTGGGTCAGGTCGGGGCGTTTGTTGAGGACGCGTTCGAGGGTTTCGGTGATCTCGGCAATGACCTGGGCTTTCTGCTCCGAGGTAACGCCGTCGCGGGTGATACGTACGCTGACAAATGGCATGACAAGGCTCCAGTGACTTGCCCATCGACATGGTGGGCAGGCAGTGAGGCCAATTTAAGAGGTTGCCTGAGGTGGATAAAGGTGGGGCGGAGTACTTCATTAGTGATGCTATGTAATCAATCGAGACGTCCAGCGCTGCGTTTTTTTACTGCTCCCTGGAATAACCGCCCTCCCCGCGCGTCTTGCCTACAGGCTTAAGGCAGGCTGCAAACGCCTTGAGTGCTGGCCGATAACCCCTCACTTACGGACGTGCCCCACATGCTTAAATCCACAGTCAAAACCCTGTTGCTGCCTACACTGATGGCCGCCGCGATGCTCACCGGCCAGGCCTATGCCGCCACCCCGGCGCTATCGGACACCACCGTGGTGCTGGTGCACGGCGCCTTTGCCGATGGCTCCAGCTGGAACAAGGTGATTCCGTTGTTGCAGGCCAGAGGCTTGAAGGTGGTGGCGGTGCAAAACCCGCTGACGTCCCTGGCCGATGATGTGGCCGCCGCCCAGCGGGTGATTGATGCCCAGAGTGGGCGGGTGGTTCTGGTGGGCCATTCGTGGGCCGGCAGTGTGATCACACAGGGCGGCACCAGCGACAAGGTCAAGGCACTGGTTTATGTGGCCGCGTTCGCGCCGTCCGAGGGCCAGAGCTCTGCCGAGTCCGAGAAAGGCTACCCAACCCCGCCGGGTATCGAGACCATCAGTGCCGACGCTTCCGGCTACTTGTATTTGCCCGCCGCGTCCGTGGCGAAAAACTTCGCCCAGGACTTGCCTGCCGACCAGGCCAACCTGATTGCCGTGACCCAGGGGCCGATTCTGGGCAAGGCGTTCGACGATAAAATCACGGTCGCCGCCTGGAAAACCAAACCCAACTATTACATCGTCGCCGCCAAGGACCGCATGATCGACCCGGGCCTGGAGCAGGCCTACGCGAAGAAAATCAATGCCACCACCACCGTGGTGCAAACCAGCCATGTGCCGATGCTGTCGCAGCCGCAAAAGGTCGCAGATGTGATCATCGCAGCCGCCAGCAAGCGCTGATCGCAGGCATAAAAAAACCCCGAACCAGTCGGGGTTTTTTATCGCCTTGAATCAGGCGCGACGCCGAATCAATTAGAAAACGTTGATTGGGTAGTCGGCGAACAGGCGGATCTCGTTACCACCCACGTTGTAGTTGCTGGCGTTGTTGGAAACGCGCAACCACGACGCACGGGCACGCAGGCTCAGGTCTTTGGCCGGGCCGCTCTGTACTACGTATTTGAACTGGTTGAAGATTTCACGCTCGGTGCCACTGCCGCGGTTGGAACCGTCGTCAATGTTGGTGCCGCGCACGTAGGCGATGTTGTAGGTCAGGCCAGGCACGCCGAAGGCGCTGAAGTCCAGGCCGTAGCCTGCTTGCCAGGAGCGCTCGTCCTTGCCGTTGAAGTCAGACCAGTAGGAGTTGGCCAGCAGGATGGTGTTGCCACCGTCGCCGATGCCGCCAGCGTTGCGGTAGCCGCCGTACAGGTAACCGGTGTCACCGGTGCTGCGCTGGTGAGCCACGGTGAAGCTGTGCGGGCCAACGGCCCACGTGGCGCCCAGGCTCCAGATTTTGTTGTCGCGAGCGTCGGCGTCGCCTTGGTTTTCCAGGGCGAAGCTACGGTCGAGCTTGGTCTTGTAGCCGTTGAAGTCGAAGGTCAACGATTGCTTCTCTGGCAGGGCCAGCACGTAGTTGACGTTGACGTATTGCTTCTTCAGCACGTCCTGCATGTTGGAAGCGTAGAGCGCTGCCGACAGGCTTTCGGTGAATTTGTAGCTACCGCCGATGTAGTCGATGCTTTTCAGCGCGCCACTGTCGGAACCCTCGGCGCTCTTGCGAGCTTCCTTGGTGAAGTGACCAGCGTCCAGTTGCAGGCCGGCGATTTCCTTGGAGACAATCGAGGTACCGGTATAGGTTTCGGACAACAGGCGGGAGTTGTCGTATTCCAGGACCGGCACGGCTGGCATCTGATCACCGTACTTGATCACGGTGTTGGAGATGCGTGCCTTGACGGCAGCGCCGCCCTTGGCCAGGTCGTTGGCTGCTTCGCCGCTGTCGCCTTGCTTGAAGAAGTCGATACCGCCAGCGCCGCTGCGACCTTTACCACCATCCAGGCGAATGGCGTATTGGCCGATCACGTCCACACCCACACCAACGGTGCCTTGGGTGAAACCGGATTCGAACTTGCCGATGAAGCCCTGGCCCCATTCGGCTTTGTCTTGCTTGCCGTTTTTGTAGTCGCGGCTGATGTACGCGTTGCGTGCCGCGATGTTCAGGTGGCTGTCTTCAACAAAACCCTTCGATTGGGATTGGTCGTCAGCCATTGCTTGCGTAGCGCTCAAAATCCCCAGAGCGATCAGCCCCATCCGTTGCTTCAACATTTTCTTATATTCCTTATTGCTGGTTGAGTACGCGCTGTGACACCAGGCTCCGTGTTGCTTTTCTGGTGTCGACTTTCCCAGATAAAAAAAGGCCCGCGGACGACGTGAAATGCCGCGGGCCTTTTTTTATTGGGGAAGTCATGGCGGTTAGCCACAGGCGTTGGGGCGAATCCTATCCGCGCCCTTTACTGTGTGTCAATTTCGTGAATCTTCTGTATTTAGGCTAAAAAAGTCTAAGAAACATTAAATAGCCATCATTGCGCAAGGCTCTATCAAGCGCTTCCTGGATCTGCACACCCTTGCAGGCCACACATTGGTGCACTCGATTGGGTGGGTTGAATCGAAATTGCGACTCTTTGTCTCAGCCACTCAACGAAGGCTTCTGGCTTGCCCAACCAGGGGCTGATATCGAGCAATTGCAGTTGCCCATTCTGCTCCAGGGCCAGTGTGGGGAAGCCCTGGCCGCCGACTTTTGCCAGCCATTGGCGGCTGTCATTGATGTGCGCTTGAGTTGCTGCGCCAAGGATTTCACTGAAAGCGGCGGTGAAGGCTTGGGGATCCAAACCGATGGATTCGGCCAGGGTCAGCAGCACGTCCTTATCGGCAATTCGGCGACCTTCGACGTAGTGCGCCGTTTGCAGACGCGCCAATAATTCCAGCCCGCGACCGGCGATTTTTTCTGCGGCCAGCACGGCGCTGGTCGGCGGGGCTGAGTCGAACACCGCACCGTGGTCCCGCAACAAACCTTCGAAATACGCTTCGCCAAACGGTTGCCCGGTGTACTCGGCGATGCGCCGGTCGTGGGGCATTACGTAGTCACGCAACTGCGGCGATACGGATTGGCGATTCGCGCCGGTCATCATGCCGCCGCCATGCAACTGGATCGATAACACGCTCCGGGCGGCGCTCAGCAGCGGCTCGGCGCCGTAACACCAGCCGCACAGCGGGTCGTAAATGTAGTGAAGTGTGGCTGCCGACATGACGGGCTCCGATGGATGTTGATGACCGGCAGATTAGTCTTACGCACAATTGGGAAAAACCCCGGATCGGCTTTCAGACTGTTTCGAGAATCGGTCGAATACCCTTGAAAAACATACGCCGTAACATTTTTCAGAAAGGTCCGCCTAGGAATAGATAACCTGCGCAAATAGTAAGCATTACCATTAACGCACTTTTATTCTGCCAACCTTTTTGGATACACACCCCGATGCCTGCCCTTCGCCTGACGCCCATGACCCTTGGGCTCTCTGTCCTGCTGTCTGCCGGATTTACCTGCGCTGCCACTGTCCTGCCGGAAACCTCCGTGAGCGCCGAAGCTGACGAGGACGACCCGCGCGTCAAGGAAACCAGCACCGCCACTCGCACGGCCACACCCGTGCGTTATGTGCCCCAGGCCATCGACTCGGTAAAAACCGACAACCTGCGTTCCTACGGCACCAATGACCTGGGCCAGGCCTTGAGCGGTATACCCAACGTCAGCAGCGGCGCCGACACACGGTTCGACAGCCTGCGCATCCGCGGCTTCGACGCCAGCAACGACTTCTACCTGGACGGTGTTCGCGACGACAGCCAATACGTGCGCGACCTGCACAACATCGAACGCATCGAAGTACTCAAGGGCCCGGCAGCCGTGTTGTACGGCCGCGGCGGCCAGGGCGGCATCGTCAACCGTGTGAGCAAGCTGCCCCAGGCCGGTCGCGCCTCCAGCATCGAGGCCCAGGGCGGCAGCAATGATTTGCGCAGCCTGTACGCCGACCTCAGCACCGACCCCACCGATACCATCAGCCTGCGCCTGAACATGGGCAACCAGGACAACAACAGTTTCCGCGACGGCGTCAGCGGTAATCGCCAACTGTTTGCGCCGTCCATGAGCTGGCAACTGAGCCCCGACCTGAACTGGCTGGTGCAGTACGAATACAGCCGCTACAACCGCACGCCGGACCGGGGCATTCCCGGGGTCAATGGGCGGCCGGCGGATGTCAGCCGCGGCACCACTTATGGTGACAAGCGCGATTACATCGACGACACGTCACAATCCCTGCGTTCGCGGCTTGCCTATGAGCTGAACGACAGTTGGCAACTGCGCCATACGTTGGGCGTGTTCACCCTGGACAGCGACTTCGATAACACTTACGCCGTCAGCTACGACCCAAAAACCGGCAAGGTCGGGCGCCAGCGCTGGCAGCAGGACTTGACCACCCGCAACATCCTCAACAACGTCGAACTGGAAGGCGGCTTCACCACCTTTGGCCTGGAGCATCGCTTGCTCACCGGAGTGGAATTGGGCAACCAGCGCCGTGACCCGAAACTCTATCGAGCGCCGCTCGCCGCCGTGCCGAGCGTGGATGTGTACGACCCCAACCCGGACCTGCGCCACTACGGTCGCCTGCCGGCATTCAGCAGCAGTCACACCGAAGCGCAAAGCCAGGGCCTGTATGTGCAGGACCAACTGCGCCTGAACGATCAATGGCAACTGCTCGCCGGTTTGCGCTATGACCGCTTTGATGTGGAGTCCACCAACAAGCTGACCAACGCCTCGGAACAGGTCGTGAGCCACAGCACCAGCCCGCGCGTGGGCCTGGTCTGGACGCCGCTGGAACACCATTCGTTCTATGCCTCGTGGAGCAAGACGTTCTCGCCGACCGGCGGCGGCCTGATCGGCATCACACCCAATGCCACGGGCAACGCCAACGACCTGAGCCCTGAGCTGACCAAACAGAAGGAAATCGGGGTCAAGAGCGACTGGCTCGACGACCGCCTGAGCACCACCCTGGCGGTGTATGAACTGGAGCTCTACAACCGCCGCACCCGCGACCCGCTGGACCCGACCATCACCCTGCTCAGCGGCGAGCAGCGTTCCCGTGGCGTGGAGTTGACCGCTACCGGCAAGATCGTCGGCAACTGGTACGTGCGTGGTGGCGTCGGCCTGCAGGACGCCACGGTGGTGAAAGACAACAATGGCTTTGAAGGCAAGCGCATCAGCGACGTGGCCAAGCGCAACGCGAGCCTGTTCGTCACCTGGAAACCGGAGATGGGCTGGTACGCGGAAACCGGGCTGACGCTGGTGGGTGAGCGTTATGCGGATAACGCCAACACGGTGGCGTTGCCGGGTTATGGGCGCTGGGACGCACTGGCCGGGTTCCGGCAGAAGGAATGGGATGTGCGGGCGGCGCTGAACAATATCAGCGACAAGACATACTACGCGTCAGCGACGAGTGCGGCGCAGATTCAGTTCGGCGACCCGCGCAGTCTGGTGGTGACCGGAACCTACAGTTTCTAACAGGCTTGCGTGGCGAGGGAGCTTGCTCCCGCTGGGGTGCGAAGCGCCCCCAAAATAGGCGACTGTGTTTTTTCAGATAGAACTCGATGATCTGTTTTGGGGCTGCTGCGCAGCCCAGCGGGAGCAAGCTCCCTCACCACAAGGTCCAGTGCAACATTGAAAACAACCGTCAGCCTTGCATCAATTCACACAACGCCTGCACCTCGTCCTCGCTGAACAGCCCCGCCGGGTACCGTTCGCTCATCACCCGGCGCGGGTCGGGCGTCCTGATCTGCCGCGAACCGTTTGCCTTCAACCAGAGCGCCAGCGCGTGGATCGCGTCACCGTTCACCCGCAAAGGGTGGAACGTGCGCGTGTACATCAGGTTGATATCGGCATTCATTTCAGCGCTCTCTCCGACGGCATGAGCGGCTAACTTACTCAAGGTTTATGACAGAACCGCTTAGTCATACACCGTGCTGTGTGTCGCAACAGCGATACAAGAGCTATGCCAATGTGCCCGGTTTGTCGGCACTTGCACACAAAAAAGCCCGCGAACCTGACGGGCCGCGGGCTTGCTGTAAGCGCGCAAAACATGGCGCACTCGATTGCCGTTAAACCCGGCACCAGGCTGTTACAAGTGCACTCAGTTTTTGTGCGGGGCCGGCTGTTGCTGGGTCAGACAGTGGATGTTGCCACCCCCCAGTAACAGTTCGCGGCCAGGCACCATCACCACTTCATGCTGCGGGAACAGGCTCTGCAGAATCTCCTTGGCGCGGCTGTCCAGCGGGTCGTCGAAGCTCGGCGCGATGATGCCGCCGTTGACGATCAGGAAGTTGACGTAGGAACCGGCCAACCGCACGGTGGGATTGCGCTCCTGGGTGCCGTCTACCGGGTCCACGCCTGCGCATTCTTCCTCGGTGGCGTACAGCGGCCCCGGGATCGGCATTTTATGCACTGTGAACGAGCGGCCCTGGGCGTCGGTGCTGCTTTGCAGTACGTCCATGGCGGCATGGCAGCGCGCATAGTTCGGGTCTTGCGGGTCGTCGGTCCAGGCCAGCAACACTTCGCCCGGGCGTACGTAGCAGCAGAAGTTATCCACATGCCCGTCGGTTTCGTCGTTGAACAGGCCATCCGGCAACCAGATGATCTTATCCACCGCCAGGTTGGCGCTGAGCACCGCTTCGATTTCCTCACGCTGCAGGTGCGGGTTGCGGTTGCGGTTAAGCAGGCATTCTTCAGTGGTGATCAGGGTGCCTTCGCCGTCGACGTGGATCGAACCGCCTTCCAGCACAAACCCTTCGGTGCGATAACGCGGGCTGCGCTCGATCTCGAGGATCTTGCCGCCCACCTGGGAGTCGCGGTTCCACGGCGAGTACAAGCCACCATCAAAACCGCCCCAGGCGTTGAAGTCCCAGTTCACACCGCGCACTTCACCGCTGTTGTTGATCACGAAGGTCGGCCCGGTATCGCGGACCCAGGCGTCGTCGCTGGACATTTCCACCAGGCGAATATTCGGCACGTCCAGGCGCGCCCGGGCGTTTTCGTACTGGCCGGCTGAGACCGCCACGGTCACCGGTTCAAAACGTGCGATGGCCTTGGCCACCGCCACATGGGCGGCCTGCGCCGGCTTGCCGCCCAGGCGCCAGTTGTCCGGGCGCTCGGGCCAGATCATCCAGGTTTGGGTCTGTGGCGCCCATTCGGCAGGCATGTAGAAGCCGTCGGCGCGGGGGGTGCTGTGCAAAGTGGTCATGGCGATTCAGGACTCCAGGGAACCGTCGAGGGTTTTAAGCGCACCATACAGGTTCGGACGGCGGTCGCGGAACGAACCCCAGGCGCTGCGAATGTGTTCAAGTTCATCGAGATCGAAGCGGTGCACCAGGATGCCTTCTTCGGTTTCGTTGAGTTCTTCTACTTTCTCGCCGAACTGATTGGCAATGAAGGACGAGCCGTAGAAAGTGATGTCGTAGCCGTCTTGCTCCTCGTTACCGATGCGGTTGCTGGCGATCACCGGCATCAGGTTGGCGCCGGCATGGCCTTGCTGTACCCGCTGCCAGTGGTCACGGGACGAAATTGTCTTGTCGTGGGGCTCGCTGCCGATGGCGGTCGGGTAGAACAGGATTTCCGCGCCTTGCAGCGCCATGCTGCGGGCGGCTTCCGGGAACCACTGGTCCCAGCAGATGCCCACGCCGATCTTCGCATAGCGGGTGTTCCACACCTTGAAGCCGGTGTCGCCGGGGTTGAAGTAATACTTTTCATGGTAGCCCGGGCCGTCCGGGATGTGGCTTTTCCGATAAATCCCGAGGTTGGAGCCGTCCGCGTCGATGATCGCAATGCTGTTGAAACGCGCGCGGCCGGCCAGTTCATAGAAACTGATGGGCAACACCACCTGCAGTTCCCGGGCGACCTTCTGGAAGTGCTTGATCGCGACGTTATCTTCAACCGTGGTCGCCAGTTGCAGGTAGTCCGGGTTCGGCTTCTGGCAGAAGTACGGGGCCTCGAACAGTTCCTGGATCAGGATGATCTGCGCGCCCTTGGCGGCGGCCTCACGCACCAGCCTTTCAGCGGTTTCGAGATTGGCATCAAGGTCCCAGGAACAAGCCATCTGGGTCGCGGCAACGGTAACGATACGGCTCATGAATCATCTCCTCGGCGGCGGGCAAGTGGACGCCTTTATAGCGGATAAAAATCGGCTTTTGAAGCTAATAAATATCCGCTCATCGAAAAATGATCAAATTTTACCGATAACAATCGAGTTTATTGTTACAAGCCTTCCTCCAGAACCTTCGCCAGCATGTCGACGAAGAAATCCACACTGTGCCGTGAGGTGACCATCGGCGGCTTGATCTTGAGGATGTTCAGGTGGTCGCCGGTGGGCTGCATGAAGATCCCCAATTCCCGCAGCCGGTCACACAGCAGCGCAGTCTCTTCGGTGGCCGGTTCCAGGGTCTGTCGATCGCGGACCAATTCCAGCCCCAGGTAAAACCCGGAACCATGCACTGCGCCCACCAATGGATACTGCTCGACCAGCGCCTCCAACCGCGCCTTGAAGTGTCCGCCCACCTCCTGGGCGTTTTCCCACAGCTTTTCTTCCTCCATCACATCCAGCACCGCCATGCCGATCCGGCAACTCACCGGGCTGCCTCCCGATGAGGAGAAGAAGTAACCCTCGGCCTCCAGCGCCTCGGCGATTTCCCGGCGGGTGATCACCGCGCCCAACGGCTGGCCATTGCCCATGCCCTTGGCCATGGTGATGATGTCCGGCACCACGCCCTGCTCTTCAAAGCCCCAGAAGAAATGCCCCATGCGGCCGTAGCCCACCTGCACTTCGTCGGCGATGCACACGCCGCCCTGCTCACGAACCAGCGCGTACACCTGCTGCAAATAACCGGGCGGCAAGGAAATCCCGCCGGCATTGCCATACACCGGCTCGCAAATGAAACCCGCCAGTTGGCGATTCTGCGCGGCGATTTTCGCCAGGTTGTGTTCCACGCTGCGTACGTAGTCGGGGGCGCTGTCCTGCCCGCGAAACTCGCCGCGATAGGTATTCGGCGCGGTCACCGGGTGCACCCAGTCCGGGCGGCTGCTCAAGGCCTGGGGGTTGTCGGCAATCGAAGTCGACACCGCATCCGCCGCCACCGACCAGCCGTGGTACGCCTCCAGCACGCTGAGCATGTCGCGCCCGCCGCTGTAGGCCCAGGCCAGGCGAATCGCCAGGTCGTTGGCCTCGGTGCCGCTGTTGACCAGGAACACCCGGTCCATGGAGTCCGGCGCCAGCGCCAGCAAACGCTCGGAGAATTCGGCAATCGCCGCATAGTGGAAGCGCGAGTTGGTGTTGAGCAGCGACCATTGCCGCGCCGCCACCTCGGCCATGCGCGGGTGACCGTGGCCGAGGACGGCGACGTTGTTGAGCATGTCGAGGTAGGAACGGCCCTGCATGTCGATCAAATGGTTGCGCCAGCCGCGCTCGATGCGCGGCGGGTCGACGTAATAGTGCTTCTGCGAGCGGGCGAAGCTGGCGTCCCGACGCGCCAGCAGGGCTTCGGGGTCCAGCTCCGGCTCGGCGTCGCAGGCCAGCCCCAGCAAGGTGGCCGGGGATGGGCAGAGCATTTGCCATGCCGCCGCCCGGGAAGGCGTGCAGAACAGCGGCGGCTCAAGCTCGGCGCGGCACAGTTGTACTGTCAGCGGCGCGACCACGTCGCCGATTACCTGGCCTTTTACCACTGCGGCGCCGCGCTTCAACAAGGCGTTCACGCCCCACAACCGAACACTCAACTGGGCGCTATGCAGGCTCAGCAGGCCATCGGCGCCATGGCGCAAGGTGCCGGCGAACGGTGCTTCCACCGTGGCGCCCAAGGGCATGTGCAGTTCTACGTGAAGCGCGAAGGTGTCCGGCTCCACGGCACTGTCGGGTTGGGTGCGGGACAGACGGTATTGACCATAACGACTGGCTGCCAGGCCATGGACCACGGCCGCTTGTTCCAGCAATCGGCGATCAATGCCCTCCTGCTCCCAGTTACCGGCCTCGAAATGCGGGCTGAGCACGCCCAGATCGATCAACGCGAATTCACGCCCAACGAGCCCCGGCAACAAAGGCGCGAAGCCTTCACCGACAATCGGCGGCAATTCGGCACCGACGCAGTTCAGGATCGCCGCCTCCATCAATTCAAAGGGCACCGAGGTGGCTACGTGGAAAATTTCCCACTCATGCTCGGCATTCTTCAACAGGTACGCGTTATCCGGGTCCAGGCGTTGCTGCTGTTCGCTGCTCAGCACCAACACCGCGGCCCGCGCGACGATCAGCGGCCATAGCACCTGCAACTCTTCGCGCTGCAACGGCGTGATCCGGTGGCACGCCTGGATCGCCGGCAGGATCGCGAACGGATCACCCTCGGCATGATGCAGCAGCGCCGCGCAGGTCACCGACAGGTCGGCAATGCGCCAGGTGCGCACCAGGTCGCCAAAATCGATCACGCCTTCAATCTGCCAATGCCGCTGGGCATCACGCTGCCAGACCACGTTGTCATCGGTGATGTCCATGTGCACGGCTTGCCAGGGCAGGCGGTCGGCCAACGGCCGCAGACGCTGCCCGACCTGCTCCACCACGCGCTCCAGCCCGGCCCGATGCGGGAGGTTTTCGAGGGTCGACAGCAAATGAGTGATCAGCTCAAGGGCATGGCGTGGGTCCCATTGCAGGGTACGTTCCAGGCCCGGATGCTCGAAGTCGGCCAGCGCCTGGCTCATCCGCCCGCAGAGTTCGCCGAAGCCTGCGATCACCTCGCGCCCCAGATGGGGCAGATGGGTCAGCGGCTGGCCGTCGATGTAGTCCAGCAACCGCAGGTGCACGGTTTGCCCGGCGACGGTCTCGGTCAGCAGTTCTTCGCCAGCAAGCGACGAGATCACCTTGGGCACCCGTACATCCGAATGTTCCTGCAGATGCTTGAGGGCTGCGTGCTGGGCCTGCAGCTCGACGGCGGCGTAGTCGCCCCGGCAGATTTTCAGCACAAAGCGGCCACGCTCGCTGTCGATACGGTAATTGAGGTCTTGCTGGCTGCCGAGGGACTGCAACGCCCCACCCAGGCCGTAATGCTGCTCAAGTAGCTGCGTCGCAGGCACAGGCCCGACTTGCGGGCATGGCAGGCTGGCGCGATGAATCAACGTGGCGAGCAACATGTGAAGACCCCTGGTGTTTTTATCAGGCGCCTATATCGCCATTGTTGAAGGGGGTTACGCAACCCCTGCAAATACGGTGTTTCGGCACGCAAATTGCCATCGGGCCTTGCACCGTCTCGCGCCACAACTCAAGCTATGCTCCATTCGCTTAATGTCCGTCTAAGGAAAAGGGCTTCCGACATGCGCATTCTCATCACCGGCGGCGCCGGATTCATTGGTTCCGCTCTGATCCGGCACCTGATTCAACACACCGAGCACGAAGTGCTCAACCTGGACAAACTGACCTACGCAGGCAACCTCGAGTCGCTGACCAGCATCGCCAGCGATAGCCGTTATGAGTTCGTCCAGGCCGACATCATCGACCAGGCCACCGTCAGCGCCATACTGACGCGCTTTGAGCCCCACGCGATCATGCACCTGGCGGCCGAGTCCCATGTGGACCGTTCCATCGACGGCCCGTCGGATTTTATCCAGACCAATATCGTCGGCACCTACAGCCTGCTGGAGGCCGCACGCGGTTATTGGCAGAAGCTGGAAGAACCGGCCAAGAGTGCCTTCCGCTTCCACCACATCTCCACCGATGAAGTGTATGGCGACCTGCACGGCGTCGATGACCTGTTCACCGAAACCACGCCCTACGCCCCAAGCTCGCCGTACTCGGCCAGCAAGGCCGCGTCCGATCACCTGGTACGCGCCTGGCAGCGCACTTACGGCCTGCCGGTGCTGTTGACCAATTGCTCGAACAACTACGGGCCGTTCCACTTTCCCGAGAAGCTGATTCCGCTGGTGATCCTCAACGCCCTCGCAGGTAAACCATTGCCGGTGTACGGCGACGGCCTGCAAGTGCGCGACTGGCTGTTCGTCGAAGACCACGCCCGCGCGCTGTTCAAAGTGGTGACTGAAGGTGTGGTAGGCGAGACCTACAACATCGGCGGCCATAACGAGCAGAAGAATATCGACGTAGTGCGCAGCATCTGCGGCCTGCTGGAAGAACTGGCACCACAACGCCCGGCGGGCGTGGAGAAATTCACTGACCTGATCACTTTCGTCAAGGATCGCCCGGGCCACGACCAGCGCTATGCGATCGACGCCAGCAAGATCGAACGCGAGCTGGGCTGGGTTCCGCAGGAAACCTTTGAAACCGGCCTGCGCAAAACCGTGCAGTGGTACCTCGATAACCTGGAATGGTGCCGCAGGGTCCAGGACGGCAGTTATCAAGGCGAACGACTGGGCAACACCGACTTTAAGGATCTGATCGCATGATGAAGGGAATCGTACTGGCCGGTGGCTCCGGCACGCGTTTACACCCCATTACCCTGGGCGTTTCCAAGCAACTGTTGCCGGTGTATGACAAGCCGATGATCTACTACCCGATCTCGGTGCTGATGCTGGCCGGGATCAAGGAAATCCTGGTGATCTCCACCCCGGTAGACCTGCCGCAATACCGCAACCTGTTGGGCGATGGCAGCCAGTTTGGCGTGCGTTTTACCTACGCCGAACAACCGTCGCCGGACGGCCTGGCACAAGCGTTCTTGATTGGCGAAGAGTTCATCGGCGATGATCCGGTGTGCCTGATCCTGGGCGACAACATCTTCCACGGCCAGCATTTCGGCGACCAACTGCGCACTGCTGCAGAGCGCCCATCTGGTGCCACGGTGTTCGGTTACTGGGTGAAGGACCCGGAGCGTTTCGGCGTGATCGATTTCGACAGCGAAGGCCGCGCACTTTCCATTGAGGAAAAACCCGCCAAGCCAAAGTCGAGCTACGCGGTGACCGGCCTGTATTTCTACGACAACGACGTGATCAAGATCGCCAAGGCGGTCAAGCCATCGCCGCGCGGCGAATTGGAAATCACCGACGTCAACAACGCCTACCTCCAGCGCGGCGACCTGCACGTAGAACGCTTCGGCCGTGGCTTTGCCTGGCTGGACACCGGGACCCACGACAGCCTGCTGGAAGCCTCGACGTACGTTCAGACCATCGAACACCGCCAAGGCCTGAAAGTGGCGTGCCTGGAAGAAATCGCTTACGAGAACGGCTGGATCGACCGTGATCATTTACTGGAACGGGCCAAATATTTTGGCAAAACCGGCTATGGTCAGTACTTGTTCACTCTCGCTGGGGAAACTAAATGAATGTAACCGCCACTGAACTGCCCGGTGTATTGATCATCGAGCCGAAGGTTTTTGGCGATGAGCGCGGCTTTTTTTATGAAAGTTTCAACGCCCGGGCTTTCGCCCAGGCGACCGGTTTGCAACAAGAGTTTGTGCAGGACAACCATTCGCGCTCTCAAAAGGGTGTGCTGCGTGGCCTGCATTACCAAGTGGAACACGCTCAAGGCAAGCTGGTGCGTGTAACCGCCGGTGAAGTGCTGGACGTGGCGGTGGATATCCGTCGCGGCTCACCACTTTTCGGCAAATGGGCCAGCGTGCATTTATCCGCGGAGAATAATCGCCAGCTGTGGATTCCACCGGGATTTGCACATGGTTTTGTGGTGCTCAGCGACTACGCCGAGTTCCTCTACAAAACCACGGATTACTACACGCCCTCGGCAGAACGCTGCATTCGCTGGGACGATCCGGACCTCAACATCAACTGGCAACTGACCGGCACGCCAACCTTGTCCGCCAAGGACCAGAACGGTAAAAGCCTGAAAGAAGCCGACCTGTTCCCATGAACAGCCCGTTGAAAATCCTCATCAGCGGCCAACACGGCCAGGTCTCCCGGGAGCTGCAACAGCGCCTCCAGGGCCTGGGCGAGTTGGTCGTGTTGGGCCGCGACCAGCTTGACCTGACCCGTCCCGAGCAGGTCCGCGACCAAGTACGCGCCCATCGCCCGGGCCTGATCATCAACGCAGCCGCCCATACGGCCGTCGATCAAGCCGAGAGCGAGCCGGACGTGGCCTTCGCCATCAACGCCACCGCGCCCGGGATTTTCGCCGAGGAAGCCGAGGCACTGGGCATTCCGCTGATTCACTATTCCACCGACTACGTGTTCGACGGCAGCAAGGCCGCCCCCTACAACGAGGACGACGCAACCAACCCGCTGGGCGTCTATGGCGCAAGCAAGCTGGCGGGCGAACAGGCGATCGCGGCCGTCGGCGGTGAACACCTGATCCTGCGCACCAGCTGGGTCTACTCGACCCACGGCAAGAACTTCCTGCTGACCATGCAACGCCTGCTGCAGGAAAAACCGCAGATGCGCATCGTCGCCGACCAGATCGGCGCGCCGACCTGGGCCGGGACCATCGCCAACAGCACCCGTGCACTGATCGAGCGCTGGCAGGCGGGCCAGGCCGGTGATTGGGGTGTCTACCACCTGACGGCCCAGGGCGAGACCTCGTGGTTCGGCTTTGCCCAGGCCATCGGCGAGCAACTACGGGCCAACGGTCGTGCCTGCGCCGAGCTGGAAGCGATTCCCTCCAGCGCCTATCCAACGCCGGCCAGGCGCCCGCTGAACTCGCGCCTCGATTGCAGCCGCCTGCAACAGCAATGGCATGTCTCGCAACCGCAGTGGCATGACGCATTGCGCGAGTGTCTTGCCGAGCAGCACTAGGCATAATGCGCCTGTACCCACAGGCGCATGACTCCCATGACTCCACCCCTTCCGCGAAGACCCCGCTGGCGCAGCCTGGCATTGCTGGCGCTATGCCTGGCACCGCTGTTGTGGCCGCTGGAGCACTTGGCCGAGCGTTATTACCGCAACGAACTGGCCGGTCAGAACCGCCAGACGCTGGACCTGTACGTCGCCAACCTGCTGGGCACCCTGCACCGCTACGAAGTGTTGCCACAAATCCTCGGTGACCTGCCGGCCCTGCGCACCGCCATCGACGCGCCTCACGTCAGCACCAACCTGGTCAACGCCAACCACCTGCTCAAGGACGTCGCCGCCCAGGCCGGGGTGGAAGTGATGTACCTGATGGACACCACCGGCAAGACCCTCGCCGCGTCCAACTGGGACAAGCAGGACAGCTTCGTCGGGCGTAATTTTTCCTTTCGCCCCTACTTCAGCGAAGCCATGGCCGGGCGCCTCGGGCGCTTCTTCGGCCTGGGCACCACCTCGGCCAAACGCGGTTACTTCTTCGCCGCCGCTGTGCGAGATGGTGACAAGATCATCGGCGTGCTGGTGGTGAAGGTCGACCTGGACCACACCGAAAGCCTGTGGGGCAACACCCCCGAACAACTGCTGGTCACCGACCACAACGGCGTGGTGATCCTGACCTCGCGCCCGCAATGGCGCTTTCGTGCCACCCGGCCGCTGACGGATGAAGAACGCCGCGCCATCATCGCCATCCAGCCCTATCCGACCCGCGACCCGCAGCCGCTGAGCCTCAGCCCGACGGCGTGGGTGCGCCAATCCACCGACATCGCCGAAACCGGCTGGAAAGTCGAGATTCTCGCGCCGCGCACCTTGATCAGCCGCCCGGTGCGCACCGTGGTCGCGGTGGGTGGCGCCGCCTTGCTGGTGCTGATGCTGTTGCTCGGCCTGATGATGCAGCGCCGTCGTCACTACCTGGAGCGCATCGCCTTCGAAGCCAAGGCCCGTCGCGAACTGGAGATGCGCGTGATCGAGCGGACCAGCGACCTGGAAGGCCTCAACCGGCGCCTGAAACAGGAAGTGCTGGAACGTGAACATGCCCAGCAGGAACTGGTGCGCGCCCAGGACGACCTGGTGCAGGCCGGCAAGTTGTCGGCGCTGGGTACCATGTCGGCGAGTATCAGCCATGAACTCAACCAGCCGTTGGCGGCGATTCGCAGCTACGCGGAAAACGCCGGGATTTTGCTCGACCATGAGCGCACCGACGACGCCCGTGGCAACCTCAAGCTGATCAGCGAGTTGACCGGGCGCATGGCCTCGATCATCGCCCACTTGCGCGCCTTCGCCCGGCGCGACCGGCATGCGCCGGAAAGCGTGGCCCTGCAACCGGCCCTGGACGATGCCCTGGCGCTGCTGGCCAAGCGGCGGCGGGCAATGGAAGTGGAACTGATCCGCGACCTGCCCGAGGCCACCTTGTGGGTGGCGGCCGGCGAAACCCGCCTGCGCCAGGTGCTGGGCAACCTGCTGGCCAACGCTCTGGACGCCCTGACCGAAAAAGGCCCGCCGCGCAAACTCTGGCTGAGTGCCCAAACCACCGAACAGGGCGTCAACCTGTACATTCGCGACAACGGCCCGGGTTTCTGCATGGAAGCCCTGGGCCGCGCCAGCGAGCCCTTCTACACCACCAAGACCCGCACCCAGGGCCTGGGGCTGGGCCTGGCGATCTGCGACACCCTGATGCGCGCCTTTGGCGGTGAACTGTTGTTCGCCAACCACAAGGAAGGCGGCGCACTGTTAACCTTGAAACTGCGCGCCGGAGCACCGGGTGTCAGTCTGCAACCGTCCGAGGACCGCAGTGTATGACTATCGATAACCAGATTCAGGTGGTGTTGATCGACGATGATCCACACCTGCGTCAGGCCCTCTGCCAGACCCTGGACCTGGCCGGGCTGAAAGTCCTGACCCTCGGCGAAGCCCAGGGCCTGACCGCGCGCCTGTCCCGGGATTGGCCGGGGGTTGTGGTGAGCGACATCCGCATGCCCGGCATGGACGGCCTGGAACTGTTGAAGGAACTCCACGCCCAGGACCCGGAGCTGCCGGTACTGCTGATCACCGGCCACGGCGACGTGCCACTGGCGGTGCAGGCGATGCGCACCGGCGCCTATGACTTCCTGGAAAAACCCTTCGCCAGCGACGCCCTGCTCGACAGCGTGCGCCGCGCCCTGGCCCTGCGCCGCCTGGTGCTGGACAACCGCAGCCTGCGCCTGGCCCTGAGCGACCGTCAGCAATTGAGTACGCGCCTGGTGGGCCACTCCCCGCAAATGCTGCGCCTGCGCGAGCAGATTGGCGCGCTGGCGGCGACCAAGGCTGATGTGCTGATCCTCGGTGAAACCGGTGCCGGCAAGGAAGTGGTAGCGCGTGCGCTGCACGATCTGTCGAACCGCCGCAGCGGCCCGTTTGTGGCGATCAACGCCGGCGCCCTGGCCGAGTCGGTGGTGGAAAGCGAGTTGTTCGGGCATGAGCCAGGGGCCTTTACCGGCGCCCAGAAGCGGCGCATCGGCAAATTCGAATTCGCCAACGGCGGCACGCTGTTTCTCGACGAAATCGAAAGCATGAGCCTGGATGTGCAGGTCAAGCTGCTGCGGCTGTTGCAGGAGCGTGTGGTGGAGCGTCTGGGGGGCAACCAACTGATCCCGCTGGATATCCGCATCATCGCCGCCACCAAGGAAGACCTGCGCCAGTCCGCCGACCAGGGGCGCTTCCGGGCGGACTTGTATTACCGCCTCAACGTTGCGCCGCTGCGCATTCCACCGCTGCGCGAACGGGGTGAGGATGCGTTGATGCTGTTCCAGCACTTTGCCGACGAAGCCAGCACACGCCACGGGCTACCGATGAAAGAGCTGCAACCGGGCCAGCGCGCGTTGTTGTTGCGTCACAGCTGGCCGGGCAATGTCCGCGAGCTGCAAAACGCCGCCGAGCGTTTCGCCCTGGGCCTTGAACTGGCGCTGGACAGCACCCCGGACAGCCCCTCGCCGGGCATCCTCACCAGCACGCCCGGCGGCTTGAGCGAACAGGTCGAACAGTTTGAAAAAAGCCTGATCGCCGCCGAACTGGCGCGCACCCACAATTCCATGCGCAGCCTCGCCGAGGCATTGGGCGTGCCGCGTAAAACCCTGCACGACAAACTGCGCAAGCACGGGCTGAACTTCGCTGACAGCGGCAACAGTCACGCTGACGACGAATGACCCTTTTCCCCCTGCCAAGAGGCCACCATGAGTCGCGATAGCCGTTACCTGGAATCGATCCTTCACCACGACATTCCCCTGACCCGGGAAATGGGCCTCAAGGTTATCGACTGGCAGGACCGGCAGCTGCAACTGCGCTTGCCGCTCGACGCCAACATCAACCACAAGAGCACCATGTTTGGCGGCAGCCTGTATTGCGGCGCCGTGCTGGCAGGTTGGGGCTGGCTGCATTTGCAGTTGCGTGAGGAAGGGATCGAAGACGGGCATATCGTGATTCAGGAAGGGCAGATCAGTTATCCGCTGCCGGTGACTACCGATGCGACGGCGATTTGCCAAGCACCTGATGACAAGGTGTGGAAGCGATTCGTCGCCACCTACAAGCGTTATGGCCGGGCGCGCTTGGCGCTGGAGACGTGGATCGTCAATGAGGGCAGTGAAGAGCGGGCCGTGGCCTTTACCGGGCAGTACGTCCTGCACACATAACAAATGTGGGAGCGGGCTTGCTCGCGAAAGCGGTGGATCAGCCAATACATCTGGTGACTGACACACTGCCTTCGCGAGCAAGCCCGCTCCCACATTTTTGATCGGCGCTGTGTTTAAGAACGGGCCAGAGTCAGCAACCGCTCACGCCATTCAGCCTTGGCCGGCAGTGCCAAAAAGAACGGATTCAACAGCGATTCCCGCGCCGGGTAACTGAACGGCTGCCCATTCAATTCCAGCACTTCACCGCCCGCTCCTTCCAGCACACCCTGTGCCGCAGCGGTGTCCCACTGCGAGGTGGGCGCCAGGCGTGGGTAGCAATCGGCGCTGCCCTCAGCCAACAGGCAAAACTTCAAAGAACTGCCGATATTGGCCAGCTTCAGCTCGCCCAATCCGGCACTCAAGCCAGCGAGCAAGCGATCCTGTTCAGGGCTCGTATGGCGACGACTGGCAACCACGGTAAATGCTTCACCGCTCGCCGGGGTCTGGCGCACCTGGATTTGCTTGGGCGCAGCACCTACATCGGAACGCCAGGCACCCAGCCCGGCACCCCCGAAGTAGCACCGACCGCTGGTAGGCATCGACACCACACCGAACACCACGCGGCCTTTTTCGATCAGCGCGATGTTGACGGTGAACTCCTCGCTGCCGGAGATGAATTCCTTGGTGCCATCCAGCGGGTCCACCAGCCACCAGCGCTGCCAACCGGCGCGCACGCTCTGGTCAATGTCCGCGTCTTCCTCCGAGAGCACCGGAATGCTCGGGTCCAACGCAGTCAGCCCGGCGAGGATCAAGTGATGGGCAGCCAAGTCGGCGGCAGTGACCGGTGAATCATCGGTCTTGGTGGTGACGGCAACATCGGCGCGCCAATACGGCAGGATGACCTCGCCAGCCTGGCGGGCCAATTCGATCGCGGGGGCAATAAACGGGTGACCCAGGAACAGTTCGCTCATGGCTGGAACGCTCCACGTTGAGTCAACAGGTCGCGTACCAGGTACAGCGCGGCCAATGCACGGCCCTCGCTGAACTGCTCGTTCTGCGCCAACTGCGAGAGCTCCCGCAGGTTGACCCGGTCGACGCGCATCGGCTCCGGCTCGTCGCCTTCGAGGCGCTCTTCATACAGTTCGGTGGCCAGCACCACCTGGATTTTCTGGCTCATGTAGCCGGGGGACAGCGACAGCTCGGTGATGTGCTCCAACTGGCGGGCGCCGAAACCGGCTTCTTCCTTGAGCTCACGGTCGGCTGCCGCCAACACGTCTTCGCCCGGTTCGATCAGGCCCTTGGGCAGTGACAGTTCATACTCGTCGGTGCCGCCGCAATATTCTTCGATCAGCAACGCATGGTCCGAGTCGATCATCGCCACGATCATCACCGCGCCATATCCGGCCCCCCTGCCCACCAGGCGCTCGTAGGTCCGCTCCACGCCATTGGAAAAGCGCAATTGCACTTCCTCCACGCGGAACAAACGGCTACTGGCGACTATTTCGCGGGCGAGGACGGTGGGTTTCTGGCGCATGAGCGGCTCCTTGGCGTGATCGGGTTACTATACCGTGGCTTTTCCGATTGTCTGTGTCGGATATCTTTTCTTACATGAGTGTTCTTTATGCCTCCATTGCCCTGGCACGCCATCGACACCGTCCTGCTGGACATGGACGGCACCTTGCTCGACCTGCACTTCGACAACCATTTCTGGATGGAGCACCTGCCCCAGCGCTATGCCGAGTTGCATGGTGTGAGCCGGGCCATGGCCGAGATGGAGCTGCAGCCGCTGTTCGAGCGTAACGCCGGACAGTTGCAATGGTATTGCCTGGATTTCTGGAGCGCCGAACTCAAGATCCCGGTGCGCGAGCTCAAGCTGGAAACCGCGCACCTGATTGCCTTGCGCCCGGATGCCGACACCTTCCTGGCGGCGATCAAACAGGCGGGCAAGCGGGTGATCCTGATCACCAATGCCCATCGGGATTCGCTGTCGTTGAAGCTGGAACGCATCGAGTTGGCGCCTTATTTCGAGCGACTGATCAGCTCCCATGACTATGGTTTTGCCAAGGAAAACCCGCAGTTCTGGGACGCCCTGCACGCCGACATCGCCTTCGACCCGGCCCGCAGCCTGTTTATCGACGATACCTTGCCGATCCTGCGCAGCGCCCGGGATTTTGGCGTGGGGCACTTGCTGGCGGTGAAGGAACCGGACAGCCGGAAGGGGCCCAAGGACACGGCGGAGTTTGCAGCGGTTGGGGATTACCGGGACTTGATCGTAGGTTTGTAACAACGCTGAAGGTCCAATGTGGGAGCGGGCTTGCTCGCGAATACGGTGTGTCAGCCACTGAATATATTGACTGATCCACCGCTTTCGCGAGCAAGCCCGCTCCCACATTGGGTCCGCGGATTACTCAGGAATACGCAGCGTCTGCCCTGGGTAGATTTTGTCCGGATGGGACAGCAGCGGCTTGTTGGCTTCGAAGATTTTGTTGTACTGGTTGGCGTTGCCATACACCGCCAGCGAAATCGCACTCAGGGTGTCGCCCTTTTTCACCACGACAAAGCGGGCCGCCGCGACAGCAGGACCGGAAACGGTGATCTGGTCATCAACACTCGCAACGCCGGCGATGTTGCCCAGCGCCAGCAATATCTTCTCTTTCTCTTCCTGGCTGGCGACTTCACCTGTCACGGTCACCTTGTCACCGTCGACGGTGGTTTGCACATTGGGGTTACCCAATCCAACCTTGGCCACGTGCTCTTTTAACTGCTCGCTCGCGTTGGCATTACCCGGTGTCAACAGGTCAATCAACTTCTCGCCTGCTTCCTTAACAAAGCTTAAAAGACTCATGGTGCGCTCTCCTTGGGATTTAATTTCCAGATGCCAAAGACTAGACCAGTCCTACAGAATTGGGTTCCAGCCTGACCAAAGACCCAAACACGCTAGAATCCCACCGCATTGGAATAAGCCCGGAGCGAAGATGGACATCAAACAGCTGAAATTCCTCATCGCCCTCGACGAAACCCGTCACTTCGGCCAGGCGGCGGCGCGCTGCCATATCACCCAGCCGACCCTGTCGATGCGCCTGCGCAGCCTGGAGGAAGAGCTGCAGTTGCCGCTGGTCAATCGCGGGCAGCGCTTCGAAGGCTTTACCGCCCCCGGCGAACGCGTGCTGGCCTGGGCACGCACGGTGCTGGCGGCCTATGACGGCTTGCAGGCCGAGGCCGCTGCGTGTCGCGGCAACCTGGTAGGCACGTTGCGCCTGGGGGTGGTGCCGTTGTCGAGCTTCGATCCGCTGGCGTTGATGCAGAAGCTGCACAAGGAACACCCCAGCCTGCGCTTTGAGTTGTCCGCGTTAAGCTCCGAGCAAATCCTTGAACAGCTCGCCAGCAACCGCCTGGACCTCGGCGTGTCGTACCTCGAGCGCCTGGACGCCGAGCGTTTCGACTCCCTGGCCCTGGGCGAAACCAGCATGGGCCTGCTGTACGACCAACGGTTCTTCAGCTTCGGCGACAAGCCCTTGAGTTGGGAGGCGCTGATCGAACTGCCCCTGGGCATGCTCACCAGCGGCATGCACTTTCGCCAGTCCATCGACCACAATTTCCACAGCCGTGGCCTCAACCCGCAGCCACTGTTGCAGACCGATGCCGTCCATCAATTGTTACAAGCGGTGCACGGCGGCCTGTGTTGCGCGGTGATGCCACTGGACGGCGGCCTCGACGCCCTCACCGAGCACCTGCGCCTGCAACCCATTGAAGACGCTCACACTTTGGCTCGCCTGGGGTTGATCATGCGCCGCAGTGCACCCCGTTCGGCCTTGGCGGAAGCGTGTTTTGCGCTGTACCAGAAATCGCTGATCGAGACTTGATCGACGGCATCTATCGGTAGATCAGTACTGACGATTAGACGCGACCCTTTGTCGCGCCTAGTCTTACAGCTGAATACTCCCGGTGGTAATGCCCAATGAACGCCCAGCGCCCAGTCTGCGCGGCGCCCGCCCTCGAAACGCCCGCGCCCGCCGCCAGCCAGAGCTACCAGTTTTGTAATCTCGAACACACCGAATCGGCCAGCACCGCGCTTGCCGAGGAAGTCGCGTTGGCGATTGCCTATAACGACATCAGCCAGGCGGTGATGCTGGTGACGCCGACCGACCTTGAAGACTTTATTGTCGGATTCAGCATCGGTAGCGGCATTATCGAAGACGTTAGCGACATTTATGACATGAAAATCAGCGGTTCGGGCTCGACCCAATACGCTCAGGTGCAGATTTCCAGCCGCGCGTTCTGGAATATGAAGCAGCAGCGCCGGCAACTTGCCGGCACCAGTGGCTGTGGGCTGTGCGGCGTAGAAGCCGTGGAGCAGGCGCTGCCCAACCTCAAGGTGTTGCCCGGCGCGCCGTTGCCGCCTGCCGAATGGCTGGATGGCCTGCGCCAGCGCATCAGCGCGTTCCAACCGCTGGGCCAGTACAGCGGCGCGGTGCATGCGGCGGTGTTCATGAACAACCAGGGCGAATTGCTGCTGGGCCGTGAAGACATCGGTCGGCATAACGCCCTCGACAAGCTGATCGGTGCGCTGATCCGCCAAAAGATTCCGACCGACGGCGGCCTGGCGATTGTTACCAGTCGCTGCAGCCTCGAACTGATCCAGAAAGTCCTGCGTGCAGGCATCCAGACCCTGGTCAGCCTGTCGTCGCCCACCGGTCTGGCCCTGCAATGGGCTCGCCGGCACAACCTCAATCTCATCCACCTGCCGCAGAAAAGTGCGCCGCGGGTCTATAGCCCTGCGATGGAGAATCAAGCGTGAGCAATCATCATCAAGCCGACGACAAACCCACCCCGCGCTACAAGCCCTATAAAGGCCCGGCGGGTGGTTGGGGCGCACTGATCAGCGTGGCGCAAGCCTGGCTGACCAGCGACAACGCGCTGAAAAACATCCGCATGATGCTCAAGACCAACCAGAACGGCGGCTTCGACTGCCCGGGCTGCGCCTGGGGCGACTCGCCGGAAAGCGGCATGGTCAAGTTCTGCGAGAACGGCGCCAAGGCGGTCAACTGGGAAGCCACCAAGCGCCGGGTCGACGCGGCATTCTTCGCCAAGCACAGCGTCAGCGCGCTGCTGGAGCAGAGCGACTACTGGCTGGAGTACCAGGGCCGCCTGACCGAGCCGATGAGCTACGACGCCGAAACCGACCGTTACAAACCCATCAGCTGGGAATCGGCTTTCGACTTGATCGGCAAGCACCTCAATGCGCTGCCAAACCCGGACATGGCCGAGTTCTATACCTCGGGCCGGGCCAGCAACGAAGCGGCTTACCTGTATCAACTGTTTGTGCGCGCCTACGGCACCAACAACTTCCCGGACTGCTCGAACATGTGCCACGAAGCCAGCGGCGTCGCCCTGGCGCAAAGCGTGGGCGTGGGCAAAGGCACCGTGACCTTCGATGACTTCGAGCATGCGGATGCGATTTTCGTCTGGGGCCAGAACCCCGGCACCAACCACCCACGCATGCTGGAGCCACTGCGCGAAGCGGTAAAACGCGGCGCCCAGGTGGTGTGCATCAACCCGCTGAAAGAGCGTGGCCTGGAACGCTTCCAGCACCCGCAACACCCGCTGGAAATGCTCACCAACGGCGACAAGCCAACCAACACCGCCTACTTCCGCCCGGCGCTGGGAGGCGACATGGCCATCCTGCGGGGCATGGCCAAGTTCCTGCTGCTGTGGGAACGCCAGGCCCAGGCCGAAGGCAAGGAGGCCGTGTTCGACCACGACTTCCTCAACGAACACACCGCCAACGTGCTGGATTACCTGGGCAAGATCGACGACACCTCATGGGATGAAATCGTCGAGCAGTCCGGCCTGACCCTGGTGGAGATCGAGCAAGCGGCGCGCATGTACGCCAAAGGCAAGAACGTGATCATGTGCTGGGCGATGGGCATCACCCAGCATCGCCACTCGGTGCCGACCATCCAGGAAATCGCCAACCTGATGCTGCTGCGCGGCAACATCGGCCGCCCGGGCGCGGGCCTGTGCCCGGTGCGTGGCCACAGTAACGTGCAGGGCGACCGCACCATGGGCATCAACGAACGGCCACCGGTGGCGTTCCTCGATTCCCTGGAGCGTCGTTTCCAGTTCCAGGTACCGCGCGATAACGGCCACAACGTGGTGGAAGCGATTCACGCCATGCTCGAAGGCCGCTCCAAGGTCTTTATCGGCCTGGGCGGCAACTTCGCCCAAGCCACGCCGGACAGCCCACGCACCTTTGAAGCACTGCGCAATTGCGACCTGACCGTACAGATCAGCACCAAGCTCAACCGCAGCCACCTGATGCATGGCAAGGACGCGCTGATCCTGCCATGCCTGGGCCGCACCGACATCGACATCCAGGCCGAAGGCCCGCAAGCCGTGACCGTTGAAGACTCGTTCAGCATGGTCCACGCCTCCAACGGCCAGCTGCAGCCGCTGTCGAAACAGATGAAATCCGAGCCTGCGATTCTGGCGGGCATTGCCGCCGCCACCCTGGGCAGCAAGCCGGTGGACTGGAACTGGCTGGTGGCCGATTACGACCGTATTCGCGACCTGATCGCCGACACCATTCCGGGCTTCAAGGACTTCAACGAGCGCCTGAAAAACCCGGGCGGTTTCTACCTGGGCAACTCGGCTGGCGCTCGTCGCTGGAACACCCCGTCGGGCCGCGCCAACTTCCGCCCGAACATCCTGCCCAAGGACCTGGTGCACGAACGCACCCGCAACACCGGGCAATTGCCGGACCTGATCATGCAGTCGATGCGCTCCCACGATCAGTACAACACCACCATCTATGGCCTGGACGACCGCTATCGCGGGGTCAAGGGCCAGCGGGATGTGTTGTTCGTCAACGAAGCCGACATCATCCGCCTGGGCTTCAAGCCGGGGCAGAAGGCTGACATCGTGTCGATCTGGGACGACGGCCGTGAGCGTCGGGTGAAGGGCTTTACCTTGCTGGCATTTGATATTCCGGCGGGGCAGGCTGCGGCTTATTATCCGGAAGTGAATCCGCTGGTGCCGCTGGAAAGCACGGGGGATGGCAGCCATACGCCAACGTCGAAGTTTGTAGCGATCCGCCTGGAAGCAGCGAGTGCGACCGACTTGATCATGGCGAAGTCGGCCTAAGCGACACCTCGCCACAGACAGCACCCGAGTTTCTTACGGGCACAAAAAAGGCCGCTTTTGCATAAAAGCGGCCGTTCCGAAGTAACTAAAGACTCGCAAAACTCACTTAAGTTCCTCATACAAAACAGTAACTTAGAGAATTGTATACAACCCATACCACTGGTCGGGTTTCGATTGTCACCGTCTCGATACAACCTCAGGATCGCGCCGTCATCCTCTTGAGGTTCCTCTATGAAGTTCTCCTCGATTCTCTTGTTGTCCCTTGGCCTGGTCAGTGGCGCAGCCATGGCCGGTGGCACCACCGAAGCCGGTGTGGGCGGCGCATTGGGCGGGGTTCTAGGTTCTGTCGTAGGTCAGCAGTTGGGCGGTAACACTGGTTCAGCCATCGGTGCGGCTCTTGGCGGCGCAGGCGGCAGTGCGGTGGGCGCAGACAAGCGCAGCCGCGGTGAAGCAGCCATTGGCGGCGCATTGGGCGCGGCCGGCGGCAACGTGGTGGGTCGCAGTGTCGGCGGCAGCACCGGCAGCCTGATCGGCGCAGCAGCCGGCGGTGGCGCCGGTGGCGCACTGGGCAACTACATGGGCAACAAGAGCGATGACGATGATCGTCGTTACCGTGGGCGTGATAACCGCCGCTATGACCGCGACGACCATCGCGGGCGCGGCCATGCTTATGGGCATCGCAAAAACAAGCATCACTATCGCCACCACCGGTAACGCGCGAATCGAAAGAACAACGCGGGTTTAATGTGGGAGCGGGCTTGCTCGCGAAGGCGTTGTATCAGCCAATACATCCG
>NZ_JBSVWQ010000023.1:0-52224 GCF_054071215.1 Pseudomonas sp. SDO5522_S412
TTTGCTTACTTTTGCGCTTTTCAAAAGTGAGCCGCTGTAAGAGCGGAACCGATATAAGCCATCACCCAAATAACGGATATGCACACACCACAAGCGAGCAAAAAAAAAGCCCCGCGACCGAATGACGGCACGGGACTAAAAATTGGCTGGATGCGACCAACCAAAGGAGCTCTTTAAGTCAAATCACTTGGCACTGGCAATCGTGGTACTCGGCTGCCACCCACCGCCCAACGCCTTGTAGATCGCGACGATCCCACGATACAGATCCACTTCGGCCTGAGCCTGGGAGTCCTCGGCGGCCAAACGCTCACGCTGCGCGTCCAGCAACACCAGGAAGTCCACCGTCCCTTCGCGGTAACGAATCTCCGCCAGATCCGCAGCAGCCCGGCTCGACTCACTCTGACGAATCAGCGAGACCAACCGCTGCTGGCGTTTGCCGTAATCACTGAAGGCATTCTCCGATTCTTCCAGCGCCAGCAACACCTGCTGCTCATAAGTCGCCAGGGCGCCATCCGCTTCGGCATCCGCACCACGCAACCTTGCCCGCACACTGCCCAGGTCAAACGCCGCCCAGGTAATGCTCGGACCCAGCGACCAGGCATTCGCCGCCGCCGACCCAATCTGCGAACCCCGCCCAGCGGTAAACCCGAGGAACCCACTGAGGCTCACCCGCGGAAACAGATCAGCCTTGGCCACCCCAATCCGCGCCGTGGCGGCTGCCAACTTACGCTCGGCACTGAGAATGTCCGGACGACGTTGCAGCAGTTGCCCCGGATCACCAATCGGCAACGCCTTGGCAATCGCCGGCAAATCTTTCGGGCTCAAATCCACGCTCAACTTGTCCGGCCGCTCACCGAGCAGGGTAGCGATACGATTACGCTCGCGAACTTCCTCGGCCTGCAACTGCGGCACACTGGCTTCTACAGCCGCCAGACGCGCATCGGCCCGCACCACATCGAGCTGATCGCCCACACCGGCGTCCCGCAGGCTGACGGTGATGCCGCGCGAATCCTCCTGGTTCTTCAGATTCGCCACCGCGATTTTCTCGCGCAGTTGCGCGCCCCGCAGTTGACCGTAAGCGTCCACCAACTCGGCAATCATCGTCACTTGCAGTTGATACAGGTCTGCCTCGGCAACCTGTTGGTCAGCGTCGCTGGCCTCCAGGTTGCGGCGGATGCGGCCGAACAAGTCCACTTCCCAGGCCATGTCCAGGCCCAGGTCATAACGCTCGCTGTTGACACGTTGGGTGGTCTGGCCGGGGATCTGGCCTTTGCCCACATCGCTGCTGACACGGCTGGTGATCACCGGCATCACGTCATTGGCAGCGTCGTCACGAATCGCCCGGGCTGCCCGCAGGCGGGCAAATGCCACCCGCAGGTCACGGTTACCGTTCAGGGACTGAGTCACCAACTGGTTAAGGGTCGGGTCCTCGAACTGTTGCCACCAGATGCCTTCGAACTTCGCGTGGTCGTACTGCTTGGCGTCGGCGGCGGCCGTTACGTTGGCCGCCTCCAGTGGCTGGGTTTTATAGTCCGGGCCCACGGCACAGGCGCTCAGCGCCAGTACCAGCAAGCTCGGCAAAAATACTTTCACGCTCATTGCTGTGTCTCCAGCTTCAAGGCCTTGGCCGCTTTGCGCGCTTCACCGCGTTCAACAAACCGGCGGATCAGTACATAGAACACTGGCGTCAGCAGCAGACCGAAGAAGGTCACGCCGATCATCCCGGAGAACACCGCCACACCCATGGCATGGCGCATCTCGGCACCGGCACCGCTGGACATCACCAGAGGCACTACACCCATGATGAAGGCGAACGAGGTCATCAGGATCGGCCGCAGACGCAGACGGCAGGCTTCCAGTACCGCAGCGAGCGGATCGAGGCCTTCCTGCTGTTTATCCTTGGCGAACTCGACGATCAGAATCGCGTTCTTACAGGCCAGGCCCACCAGGACGATCAGGCCGATCTGGGTAAAGATGTTGTTGTCGCCACCAGAGATAATCACCCCGGTGATGGCCGACAGCAGGGTCATCGGTACGATCAGGATCACCGCCAGTGGCAGGCTCCAGCTTTCGTATTGGGCGGCCAGTACCAGGAACGCCAGCAGTACGCAGAGCGGGAACACGAACAGCGCAGTGTTGCCCGAGAGGATTTGCTGATAGGTCAGGTCGGTCCACTCGTAGGTCATGCCGTTGGGCAGTTCGTCTTTCAACAGTTTCTCGATCGCCGCCTGGGCCTGGCCGGAGCTGTAGCCCGGTGCGGCGTTGCCGTTGATCTCGGCGGTGATGAAGCCGTTGTAGTGCATCACGCGGTCCGGGCCCGAGGTGTCGCTGACCTTGATGAAGGTCGCCAGGGGAATCATCTCGCCTTTGTTGTTGCGCACTTTCAGCTGGCCGATCTGGTCTTCATCCTGGCGGAACTGTTGCTCAGCCTGCACGTTGACCTGATAGGTGCGCCCGAAGCGGTTGAAGTCGTTGGCATACAACGAGCCCAGGTAGATCTGCAGGGTGTCGAAGATGTCGCTGATCGCCACGCCATGGGTCTTGGCCTTTTCGCGGTCGATGGCAGCATCGACCTGGGGCACGTTGACCGTGTAGCTGGTGAACAGGCCGAACAACTCAGGCACGCCACGGCTCTTGGTAATGATGTTCTGCACTTCTTTGTACAGCTCGTCGTAACCCAGGTTGCCACGGTCTTCGACCTGCAGGCGGAACCCGCCGATCGTACCCAGGCCCTGTACCGGCGGCGGTGGGAAGATCGCCATGTAGGCTTCCTGGATGCTGCTGTACTTGCCATTCAGTGCACCGGCAATCGCACCGGCAGACAGGCTCGGGTCTTTACGCTCATCGAACGGCTTCAAGGTCACGAACACGATGCCGTTGTTCGGGCTGTTGGTAAAACCGTTGATCGACAAGCCGGGGAAGGCGATCGCGCTTTCCACGCCGGGCTGTTTCATGGCGATGTCGGACATGCGCTTGATCACGTCTTCGGTACGGTCCAGGCTGGCGGCGTCCGGCAATTGCGCGAAGGCCACCAGGTATTGCTTGTCCTGGGCCGGTACGAAACCGGTCGGCGTGTGGGCAAAGCCCATCCAGGTCAGGACCATCAGGCCGGCGTACAGGAACAGCGCGATACCACTGCCGCGGATCACCCGGCGTACCGTGCCGACGTAACCATGGCTGGCCTTGTCGAAGAAGCGGTTGAACGGTTTGAACAACCAGCCGCCCAGCATCCTGTCGAGGAACCTGGAGAACCCGTCTTTCGGCGCGTTGTGGCCTTTGAGCAATACCGCTGCCAGTGCGGGCGACAGGGTCAGCGAGTTGAACGCCGAGATCACGGTCGAGATCGCAATGGTCAAGGCGAACTGCTTGTAGAACTGGCCGGTCAAGCCGCTGATAAATGCCGCTGGAATGAACACCGCACACAGTACCAGCGCGGTCGCGATGATCGGGCCGGTTACTTCGCTCATGGCCTTTTCAGTGGCCGGGAACGGTTCCAGGCCCAATTCGATGTTCCGTTCGACGTTCTCCACCACCACGATGGCGTCGTCCACCACGATACCGATCGCCAACACCAGCCCGAACAGCGACAGCGCGTTGAGCGAGAAGCCAAACAGGTGCATCACCGCAAAGGTACCGATCAACGATACCGGCACCGCCACCAATGGAATGATCGACGCACGCCAGGTCTGCAGGAACAGGATCACCACCAGCACCACCAGGATCAGTGCTTCGAACAGGGTGTGAACCACGGCCTCGATGGAGCCACGTACGAAGACGGTAGGGTCATAGGCGATGCGGTAATCCATGCCCTCCGGGAAGCTCTGTTTCAGCTCCGCCATCTTGGCGCGCACTTCATTGGAGATGTCGATTGCGTTGGAGCCCGGGCGCTGGAAGATCGGGATCGCCACGGCCGGCTGGTTGTCGATCAACGAGCGCAGGGCGTACTGGCTGGAGCCCAGCTCAACCCGTGCAATGTCCTTCAAACGCGTGATTTCGCCGTTGGCGCCGGCACGGATGACGATATTCTCGAACTCTTCCTCAGTGACCAGTCGGCCCTGGGTGTTGACCGACAGCTGGAAGCTGGTGTCATTCGGCGCAGGTTGCGCGCCTAAGGCACCGGCCGCCACCTGGCGGTTCTGTTCGCGAATGGCCGTGACCACATCGGTGGCGGTCAGGTTGCGCGAGGCGGTCTTGTTCGGGTCCAGCCACACACGCAGGGAGTAATCGCCCATGCCGAACAGCTGCACATCACCCACGCCGCCCAGCCGTGCCAGCTCATCCTTGATATTGAGGATCGCGTAGTTGGACAGGTAGAGCATGTTGTAGCGCTGGTCGGGGGAGGTGATGTGCACCACCATGGTCAGGTCGGGAGAGGCCTTGTCCACGGTAATACCGATGCGCGTCACTTCCTCGGGCAGTTTGGGCTGAGTCCGGGTTACCCGGTTCTGCACCTGTACCTGCGCGTTATCCAGGTCGGTGCCCAGGGCGAATGTGATGGTCAGGGTCAGCTTGCCGTCGGCGGTTGACTGCGAGGACATGTACAGCATGTTCTCGACGCCGGTGATGGCTTGCTCCAGAGGCGCGGCCACGGTTTCACCGATGACCTTGGGGTTGGCGCCCGGGAAGTTGGCACGGACCACGACGGTCGGCGGCACCACTTCCGGGTATTCACTGATCGGTAGCTGGAACAGTGAAATCGCGCCGGCGATCAGGATCAACAGCGACAGCACCGCTGCGAAGATCGGCCGCGAAATGAAGAACTTGGAAAAATTCATCTTGAGTCGTATCCCTTAACCGCGTGGAGTCGCTGTACTTGCGAGCTTGGGCGCGGCTTTATCCGGCGCCACTTGCTCCAGGTTGCTGGCTTCAAGCGCTTGTCGTTGTTGTGCCAAGGCGGCGAGGGTTTCCTTGCTGGCCATCGGGATGGTTTCCGGTGCAACCGGCGACCCCGGGCGAACGCGCTGCAAACCCTTGACGATGATCGTGTCGTCCTTGGTCAGGCCGCTGCGCACGATGCGCAAACCTTCGATCTTCGGACCCAGCTCCACCGCGCGGTAGGCAGGCTTGTCGCCGTCCATCACCAGCACGAATTTCTTGCCCAGGTCGGTGCCCACGGCTTCGTCGCTGATCAGCACGGCGGAGTAGGTGCCACTGCCTACCAGTTTCAGGCGGGCATACAGGCCTGGGGTGTATTCGCCCTTGCTGTTATCAAACACGGCGCGACCACGAATGGTGCCGGTGGCCGGGTTGACCTGGTTGTCGACGAAGTTCATCTGGCCCAGGTGCGGGTTGCCGTCTTCATTGGACAGGCCCAGGTACACCGGGGTGGTCGCGCCACGGCGACCCTGGCGCGCGAGTTCGGTGTACTTGAGGTACACACGTTCATCGGCGTCGAAGTAGGCGTAGACCTTGTCGGTGGACACCACGCTGGTCAGTGCGGTGACATCGGCGGTCACCAGGTTGCCGGCGGTGATCTCGGCACGGCTGACGCGGCCGCTGATGGGCGAGCTGACACGGGTGAAGCTCAGGTTCAGCTTGGCCAGGTCCAACTGCGCCTGGATGCCGGCGACAGTCGCATGGGCTTCCTGGGCGGCGGTGGTGCGCGAGTCGGCCAGCTCGGCGGAGATCGCATTGCTCTGGCGCAGGCGTTCGCCGCGCTGGGCTTCGTTATCGCTGCGGGTGGCGGCGGCCTTGGTTTGTGCGAGTTGTGCTTCGAGGCGGCGCACTTCGGCCTGGAATGGGCGTGGGTCGATCTGGAACAACAGGTCGCCTTTCTTGACCAAGGCACCTTCGGTGAAGGCGACCTGATCGATCTGGCCCGACACGCGCGGACGGATCTGCACGGTTTCCGGCGCTTCGAGCCGGCCGGTGAATTCGTCCCACTCATTGACCGGTTGTTCCAGCACCTTGGCCACGCTGACGTGGCTTGGTGGCATGGCGGCTGCCTGTTCGGGCGCTTTGCCGCAGGCGCTCATCACCATCACGGCCAAAATGGCCAAGGGATAGCGCAAATGTTTGAGTGACTGTTCCATGAGGTGCATCCGCCAATGTATTTAAGATGGGCGGATCATGCTCGGCAGGGTGCTATCTCACGAATCGAATGAAACAAAGGTAACTATCATTCGGAATGATATAAGCGTAAAGCGAGCCCTCTAGCATGGGGCTTTCGTTAGGGAGCTATCAATGCTGTTGATGACAAAGGACTGTTGCGCAAGATGCAAGGAACAGCGCGCCGCATAAATTGTCGGGCGTGTCTGCTATTCAAATGTACAGAGCGCCGGGTTGGTTGCCGTGCATTCGTTGCCTGACCATGCGCTGCCCAGAGGCCTGGCATTGACCTGGTTTTTCAGGGTCATGCTTACCGGTTCATGGTTCTGATCCAGGTAGTGGCATGCCACAGACGACTGGCCCTGGCTGCTTTGGATCACCGCCTTTTCAAAGTGGACCTGGTGCAGGTCCTTCTGCTCTGTCATCGGGTTTTGCCCGGTCCATTGCCGACCGTCCGTGCCGGACGCGGTGTAGGCGACCACTTCGCCGGTCGGCGTCTTTTTGTACGTATCTTTAAGGGCATCGGTGGGCGGGCAGGCGCCAGTGCCAGCGTAGACGTTGCCCATCAACGCCATCAGGGCAATCACGAGGGCTGAGGTTTTCTTGAGCTGCCTGTTCATCACGCGTGCTCCTGGTCTGGAGTAACTGTGAGGTAAAGACTAGCCCAAACAGGCAACGCCGGAAGGTGCTAAATCCACACGTCGTTGATTGCCGTGCGCTCGCCACCCTCGCTGCCGGTGTTCAGCACGCCGCAGGGTTCGATCAACAGCAACTTCACCTCACCCAATGCGTGCGGCTTGTGCTCGACGCCCTTGGGCACCACGTACATTTCCCCTTGGCCGATGGTCACCGCGCCGTCGCGGAAGTCGATGCGCAGGGTGCCTTCGAGGACGATAAAGGTTTCATCGGTGTCGGCATGGTCGTGCCAGATGAAGTCACCTTCGATCTTCACCACCTTGAACTGGTAGTCGTTCATCTGCGCGACGACCTTGGGCGCCCATTGCTCGCTGAACAGGGCGTATTTCTGGGCGAAGTTGATCGAGGCGTAATTCGTCGAAGCGTGGGAGGCGGGCATTGTAGGTTCCAGGGTTTCAGGACATTGGAGCCTTAAGTTAGGCCTAACGGCCGGCCGGATATTGAATGATCGTGCAGCGCGCGACGGTCCTGGGTGTGTGCAACTGTTGGCTGGGCAACAGCAGTCGGACAGTTGTGGTTTGCTCGAGACAGCAAGGCCTTGCCCATTGTTTTTATCACGTTGATTTTATTGAAAATAATTTATGGCATGGGCTCTGCAATGCACACAGGTGAACCCTTTCACCCGTTGCTCAGCGGAGCCCTGTATGCCTTGCACCTTTTTCTCGCGTTCACGTTACATCTTGCTCGGCGCAGCGTTGTTGCTGGGCCACGCCGCCGTGTCCCAGGCCGCCGGGGGCGATGACGCGGTGCCGTCCCTGGCCGGCAAGCGCATTGCCGTGAGCATGACCGGCACCAGTCACTACTTCGATATCAAGGCCTTCCAGGCCCAGGTCGATGAGATCAAGCGCCTCGGCGGCACGCCGATCACCCTGGATGCAGGGCGCAATGACAAGAACCTGGTGACCCAACTGCAAACCGTGGTCACCCAGAAACCCGATGCGGTGATCCAGACCCTCGGCACCCTGAGCGTGATCGACCCGTGGCTCAAGCGCATCAGCAAGGCCGGCATCCCGCTGTTCACCATCGACGCGCCGTCGCAGTACAGCCTCAACAACACCACCTCGGATAACGTCGCCACCGGCAAGGCCCTGGCCGATCAGTTGATCAAGGATGCCGGCGGCAAGGGCAAGATCCTGGTGTTCAACGGCTTCTACGGCGTGCCGGTGTGCGCGATTCGCTACGACCAGTTGAAGCTGGCGCTCAAGGATCACCCGCAACTGGAAATCATCGAGCCGCAGCTGCGGGATGTGATCCCCAACACCGTGCAGGATGCCTATTCCCAGGTGTCCGCATTGCTCAACAAGTACCCGGCCGGCAGTGTCTCGGCGATCTGGGCGGCGTGGGACATTCCGCAACTGGGGGCAAGCAAGGCGTTGATCGACGCCAAGCGCACCGAGATCAAGACCTACGGCGTGGACGGTACGCCGGAGGTGCTGGAGCTGCTCGGCCAGGCCAATTCGCCGGTGGGCGCGGTAGTCGCCCAGCAACCGGCGCTGATCGGCAAGACTGCTGTGCAGAACGTGGCCCGCTACCTGGCCGGGCAGCGTGACCTGCCCAAGGAAACCCATGTGCCGACGCTGCTGACCACCGCCGCCAACCTGGCGCAGGTCCAGCAACTGCGGGGTGATTGATGGCCGCGTTGCACTTGCAGCACCTGCGCAAACGCTTCGGCGCCACCCTGGCGCTGGATGATGCGAGCCTGAAGGTCGAGCGCGGCACCATTCACGGCCTGGTTGGCGAGAACGGTGCCGGCAAGTCGACCTTGATCAAGGTCCTGGCGGGGATCCACAAAGCGGACTCGGGGCAGGTGAGCATTGACGGCCAGCCGTATGCCGCACTGTCGCCGCGCCAGGTGGACGCGCTGGGCGTGCAGTTCATCCATCAGGAGCGGCTGTTGCCGGCGAGTTTTACCGTGGGCGAGGCGTTGTTTTTCGGCCATGAATTACGCCGTGGTCCGTTTGTCGACCGGCGCCGGCAGCAGCGCGAGGCCGAACGTTTGCTGGCGGAATATTTTGAGCTGCAACTGCCCGCCGACGCGTTGGTAGGCGAGCTGAACAGCGCCGAGCGCCAGGTGCTGCAAATCACCCGGGCGTTGATTCGCCAGCCGAAGATCCTGGTGTTCGACGAGCCCAGCGTGGCGCTGGTCAAGCGCGAAGTCGACCAGCTGCTGCGGATCGTCAAGCGCCTGCGGGACCAGGGTTTGTCGATCCTCTACATCTCCCATTACCTGCAGGAAATCGACAGCCTGTGCGATGAAGTGACGGTGTTGCGCAATGGTCGAGATGTGGCCGTGGTTGAGCCACGGCACACCTCCAGCGCGCAGATTGCGCGGTTGATGGTCAACCGCGAGGTCCAGGAGATGTACCCCAAGGCGCAGGTCGAGCTCGGCGAACCATTGCTGCAGGTGCGCGGGCTGAGCCTGGCCCGGCGCTACCGGCAGATCGACCTGGAATTGCGTCGGGGCGAGATCGTCGGCCTCACCGGGCTGGTCGGGTCGGGCGCCAAGGACCTGCTCAAGACCCTGTTCGGTGTGGTGCGCGCCGACAGCGGCAGCATTCATCTGGAGGGGCGTTTGTTGCGCCTGCGTTCACCCGGAGAAGCCATTGCCCAAGGGATTGCACTGGTGCCGGAAGAACGCCGCAGCCAGGGGATTTCACCGCTGCTGTCGGTGCTGGAAAACCTCACGCTCGCCGGGCTTGGGCGTTTCAGTCGCTGGGGGTTACTGAGCCAGCGTAAGGAGCAGGCCGAAAGCCTGCGGCTGATCGACGAGTTGGCGATCAAGACGCCGGGCCCGCAGGCTGCCGTCAGCCAGCTCAGCGGCGGCAACCAGCAGAAAGTCGCCCTGGGCAAATGGCTGAGCCGGCGCTCGGCGGTGTACCTGTTGGACGAACCGTGCGTAGGTGTGGACGTCGGCGCCAAGGTCGAGATTTATCGCGTGATCGGGCGGCTGGTGGAAGAGGGCGCAGCGGTGCTGGTGCTGTCTTCGGATTTGCCCGAACTGCTGGGGATCTGCGACCGCATCCTGGTGCTGCATCGCGGTGAAATAGCCGGGGAGTTCCATGCCGGTGAGGCGGACAGTGATCAACTGTTGGCGTGTGCCACGGGTGCGGTGCAGTCCACAGTGGCTGTGCAGGTGAAACAGGAGGTGGCGCATGTCCCTGCTTGAAGCTGCTACCCCTGGCTTGTCCCAACGGTTATGGGTACTGCTGTTGCGGCGCGGCTCGGTGGGCGTATTCCTCGCGATTTTGCTGGGCTTTGCCGTCGCCGCGCCGAACTTCTTTTCAGTCGGCAATATCGCGAATGTGTTCAGCCAGTCGGCGATCCTCGGCGTACTTGCCTTCGGCCTGACCTGCGTGATTATCGGCGGCGGCTCCAACGTGGTGGCGGGCGGGCTTGATCTGTCGCTGGCGGCCAATTTGGGCTTGTGCGCGGCCGTGTTCAGTCGACTCAACAACGCAGGCCTCGACCTGTGGGCAAGCCTGCTGCTGACCTTGGGTTGCGGCCTGGCGGTGGGCCTGCTCAATGGCCTGGCCGTGGTGGTGCTGCGCTTGCCACCGTTGCTCGCAACGCTGGCAAGCATGAATGTACTGGCCGGGCTGGAGCTGGTCCTCACCGAAAACACCGTGGTCTCGACTGACTCACCGTTGCTCGACCTGCTCAGTGGCGGGACCTGGCTGGGCGTGCCGGCACTCGCCTGGGTGTTGCTGGTGACGGCCTTTGTGTTGACGCTGCTGATCCAGCACACCGCCTATGGGCTGCGCCTGCATGCCGTCGGCGAGTACCCGCACGCCGCCGAGGCCGCCGGGATTCGAGTGCCGGCTTACGTACTCTCCAGTTATTTGCTGTCTGGGCTGTGTGCCGCGGTGGCGGCGTTGTGTTCAGCGGCATTTTTCAGCGGCAGCACCACCGGCTCCGGTGACATGCTGTTGTCGGTGGTCGCCATAGCCTTTCTTGGCGTGGTGTTTTCCCGGCGACTGGTGGCAAGCATCCCCGGCACCTTGCTCGCGACGCTGTTGATCGGCTTTTTGATCAACGGGTTTCAGTTGCTCAACGTATCGAGCTTCTGGGTCAACGGTGTCCAGGGCGTGCTGATTCTGCTGGTGGTCGCCGCTTCCAGCGCATTGAACCGGGGAGAACATTCATGAGTCAGGTATCCATCCTGCAAGCCCATGGCGGCTGGCGTTCGCTGTTGCCCCTGACGTTGCCGCTGGTGTTCGTGGCCATCGTGGTGGTGTTTGCCTGGCAGGCCCCGGGGTTTCTCAGTGGCGGCAACCTGAAAAGCCTGGTGCTGAATAACTTCGTGCTGCTGGCGATTGTTGCGATCGGCATGACCTATGCGGTGGCGGCCGGTGGCATCGATCTGTCGGTAGGCACCGCGCTGGATTTCGCCAGCTTCAGCTTCGTGGTGTTGCTTAACGCCGGGCACGGGCTGGGTGTGGCGATTGCCGGTGCGTTGGCCGCCGGGCTGCTGGTAGGGCTGTTCAATGCCGGCTTGATCGCGGGGCTGCGGATCAGCCCGTTCCTGGCCACCCTCGGCACCTTGTTTATCGGCACCAGTGCCCAGCAACTGCTCTCGGACGGCGGCCAGCCAATTTATATCGCCCAGGGTTTCAAGCCGGAACTGGCGAGCTTCAGCCCTTTGGGCGTGCCCTTGCCGCTGTTGATCGTGCTGGTATTGGCCGTGGTCTACGGCCTGTTGCTGGCCCGTGGACGCCTGGGGCGCGAACTGCTGGCCCAGGGTAACCAGCCGCTGCTGGCGTATTACTCGGGGTTGTCGGTGCGGCGCATCGTCACCACCACGGTGCTGGCGGCGGCGCTGGCGTGCGCGGTGGCGGGGATCCTGCTCAGTTCGACGGTGAGCGCCTACGTGCCGCTGTCGGGCAATGCGTTCCTGCTGAATGCGATTGGTGCGGTGTTTATCGGCACCACATTGAACCGCCAGGGCCGCGCGAATATTCCGGGCACGTTGCTGGGGGTGCTGTTCATCAACGTCATCGCCAATGGCTTGCTGTTGATCGGCTGGAACTTCTACTGGCAGCAGGTGGCAACCGGCGTGCTGATTTTTATCGTGCTGGCCTTCAGTTTTGTCAGCCGCAGGATTGCGCAGAACACCTGAGGCGCCGCGCCCCAGGTGTGGGTCTGCCCTTTACTTTTCCCAGTCGGCCTTGGCAATCAACAGGCCATGGTTGCCGTTATAGGCGGCGCGCTCGGGTTGTTTCCAGCCCTCCAGCAGCGCGTCGTCGAGGCGGTAGATTTCCACCCCCAGCGGACGGCAGACCTTCAACGGGTCTTCCGCATCCGGGCCCCACATCGGCAGCGACAGGTCGCCACCGGGGCAGGTGGAGAGGGCACACAGCAGGTCGATTTCGGCGAAGAACTCCAGATAGTCGCCCTGCTTGGCCGGGCAGGCTTTCATGAAGTACATGTCGTCGTGATTGAGGCCGGTGCACTGGAAAATGTTCAGCACGTCGTGCACGTCGAACTCGGTCAGGCCATGGGGCAGCACGGCGCGGGTCAGGTTGGAGTGGCAGTGGTGGTGGAAGTCTTCGCCCGTGAGCATCTTGTTCACGTAAGGGTCGCAGCGCGTGCCCAGCAAGTCATGCAGGCGCCCGCCGTGTTCGTCGATGCCATAGCCGGCCAGGCTGTCATCGGTGATGGTGACCATCGGCCGCAAAAACGGCAGGTTCGACCACAGGCGGTCGTAGGTGGTGACGTGCGCGCCTTGCAGCTGGCGGGTGCGTGCCGCCCACATGCGTTCGCGGGGGTCGTTGGCGCTCCACACGTTGAAGTCGCCGACCTGCGGGCCAACCGGCGTGGTCACGCGGAACACATGGCCTGCCGGTACTTTCCAGGCGCGGCCGGTGCGGATCGGCACTTCGAATTGCTCGATCAGGGTGCGGCCGTCCCGGGACTCGCGCACGCGGTCATAGAAGGCTTTGTCGACCTGCAAGGCAGCGCCTTTGCTGACTTGGTAGGCCGCTGGGTAGTCCTTGTACATGGTGGGTCCTCGCTTCAGGGTTTTGGAATGCTGCTCAGGATGTCCAGCAGCAGCGATTCGGAGTCATTGAGGTAGCTGGCCAGGGCTTCGCCGGCGGCTTGCTTGTGGCCGTCAACCAGCAAGTCGTGAATCTGCCGGTCGCGCTCCAGCCAGGGCTTCTGGAAGGTTTCCTCGCTGGGCGCGTTGGAAAACACCAGGCGCATCTGGGCTGCAATATGGGTAAAAAACTCGTCCAGCAACGGGCTGCGCATCAGCCCGACAATGTGTTGATGAAAGCGCAGGCTGTGGGTGCCGAAGGCTTGCCAGTTCTCGCGGTCCTGGGCCAGTTGCGCGGCCTCGATGGACTCCAGCATCAGGTCGGACTGGTATTCGCGCAGCGGCTTGCTGGCGGCGATGGCTTGAAGTTCCAGGGTGCGTCGCACCTTGAAGATGTCACGCACTTCCTCCACCCCCAGGCGGCGCACGATCACGCCTTTGTTGCGCACGTAGCTGGTCAGGCCTTCGCGGCCCAGGTGGTGCAAGGCTTCACGCACCGTGTTGCGCGAGGCGTTGTAGGCATTCACCAGTTCGCTTTCCACCAGCGGCATGCCGGGCAGCAGGCGGCCGCCGATGATGTCTTCGCGCAGTTCGATGGCAACCTGGTCGGCCAGCGACAGGCTGGGTTCCTTGGCTTGGCTCACGTCGGGGCTCCTTGGGCTCACGCCAGTTGGACGTCTTTGAGGAACTTGGTCATGCGTTCACTGCGTTGCTCGAGCATGTCACGCGGTGCGGCGTCCTGGATAATCTCGCCGCCCTCCATGAACACCACGCGATCGGAGAGCTTGAACGCGAAGTTCATTTCATGGGTCACGATGACCATGGTCATGCCCTCGCGAGCCAATTCCTCGATTACCGCCAGTACGTCGCCCACCAGTTCCGGGTCGAGGGCCGAGGTGGGTTCATCGAACAGCATCACCGAGGGCCGCATCGCCAGGGCGCGGGCAATCGCCACCCGTTGCTGTTGCCCGCCGGATAGCTGGTGCGGGTATTTGCCGGCGTGCTCCAGCATGCCGACCTTGCGCAACAGGGCCAGGCTCAACAGGCGCAGTTCTTCGCCGCTACCATGGGCATGGTAGACCGGCGCGAGCATCACGTTCTCAAGGGCGGTTTTATGCGGGAACAGGTTGAACCCCTGGAACACCATGCCGACATGCACGATGCCGCGCATATGCACCTTGTGCCCCAGCGCGCCTTGCGGCTCCTGGCTGCCACGCAGGAACGGCTGGCCTTGCAGGGTGATTTCGCCACGGTCGAGGCTTTCGAGGCCGTTCATGGTACGAATCAGCGTGGTCTTGCCAGAGCCTGACGGGCCGATGATCGACACCACCTCGCCCCAGCGCACATTCAGTTCGACGCCCTTGAGCACTTCCAGCTCGCCATAGGCCTTGCGCACCCCGCGAGCCTGCAAGGCAAACTCACCGGGCTCGGCCTGGCCGGGGGCACGACGCGTCGCCACTTGGTCGAGCACGGCGGGGGCGATGGCCTTGGGTTTGCGCCGGGTCACGTCCAGATGATTCTCCAGCACCCGCAACAGCCAACTGAACACCGTCACGATGAACACGTAATAGAACGCCACGGCCAGCATGGTCTCCATCACCAGGAAGTTCTGGGTGTAGAGTTGTTGGCCCACCAGCAGAATTTCCGAAAGCGAAATCACCGACACCAGCGAGGTGAGCTTGACGATGGTGATGTATTCGTTGGCCAGTGTCGGCAACGCAACCCGCAGCGCCTGCGGCACCACAATCAACCGCTGCACGCCGCGATAACCCACGCCCAGCGCCTTGCCGGCTTCGCGCTGCCCCTTGACCACCGCCAGCAGGCCGCCCCGATGGATCTCGGCGATGTAGGCCGCCTCACTCAGCACCAGGGCGATCAGGCCCGCGGAGTAGGGGTTGGACAACACCACGCTGGTGGACGGAAACACCTGCGGCAGGTTGTAGACGAAGATCAACAGCACCAGCAACGGCAGGCTGCGGAAGAACCAGATGTAGACGCCAGCGGAGTCCCGCAGCCAGCGGCGCTCCGACTGCCGCGCCAGGGCCAGGAAAAACCCCAGCACAATGCCCAGCAGCCAGGTTTCCAGGCTCAGTTCGACCACGGTGCCGACGGCTCGCCAGAAGTCGCCGTTCCATAACAAGCCCAGGGTGTAGTGCCAATCGAATTGCATAAAGGTGCTCCGCGTTTCAGTTACCCAGTGCCGCACTGATCTCGGCGGCGTTCGGCTCGGCCAGGTTGTAGCGCGCCAGCAGCTTGCCGTAGCTGCCGTCCTGCCTGATCTGGCTCAGGGCGCCGGTCAGCGCCTGGAGCAGTGCCGGGTTTTCCTTGCGCACGGCCAGGCCGACCACCACCGGGTAGATCAACTCGCTGGAGCTGATCACGGTTTTGCCTTGCAGTTTTTCCACGGTGATCTTGGCGACCGCCGCGTCTTCCATCTGCACGTCCACCGCCTGGGCGAGCAGGGCCTGGGCGGCCTCCGGGGACGTCGGGAACTCACGCGACTCGATCGCCGGCTTGCCCGCAGGGAGGCAGTAGTCCGCCGAAACCTTGTTCAGCTTTGGCACCCACGACGCGCCCTTGATCGACCCGACGCGCTTGCCGCACAGGTCTTCCGGGCGCTGGGGCTTGAAGTCGCCGGTGCTGAGCACCATCAGCGAAGAACCGGTCTTCAGGTAGCTGAGGAAATCCACCTGTTTGGCGCGCTCGGGGGTGACGTACAGCGCCGAGGCCACCACGTCGAAACGCCGGGCGTTGACGCCGAGGATCAGGTTGGCGAAACGGGTGTCGAGAAAACGTGGTTTGAGCCCCAGTTGCTTGCCCATCAGTTGCATGAACTCCGGGTCGAAACCGGCCGGGGTCTTTTGCTCAAGGTAGGTGTAAGGCGGGTAGGTGAGGTCGGAGCCGATGGACAGCTCGCCCGGTTTCAGGGTGCCCTTGATTTCGGCAGCCGACAGCAGCGGCGTCACGCACGCCAGGGTGATCGCTAGCCCCAATGTGCGCAGGGTGTTCTTGCCCGTCAGACCTTTTTGCATGTTCGTCGCCTCGGTTGCTGGATGCAGGGAGATTTGGATTGTTCAACAATCCTGTATCAGCTATTAAGCGGTTATCGTGCCAACTAATGACTTTTTCAGGTTTTTGATGGGTTTTGACGCGTGAGACAGCCGTTTTTTGTAAGCGCGCACCCCAATTCGGGGCAATTCGTTACCGGGCGCCACGTTGTGAGGCAGGCATTTCGCGGACCATAAAGGACGCACTTATTGATAAAGTGCCGATTCGAAACCATGAGTGAACAGCAATGACGTCGACCTCCCAACGCCGCTCAACCCTGATTGCCTTGTTGGTCGCCGTCACCTTCTTCATGGAGAACCTCGATGCCACCGTGATCGCGACCGCGTTGCCGGACATCGCCAAAACCTTCGGCGTGGGCGCGGTGGACGTGAACATCGGCATGAGCGCCTACATGCTCGCCGTCGCGGTGTTCATTCCCATCAGCGGCTGGCTGGCCGACCGCTTTGGCTCGCGGCGGGTATTCGGTTGGGCAATCGTGCTGTTCAGCCTGTCGTCACTGCTGTGCGGGTGGAGCGACAGCCTGCAGACCTTCGTCGCCGCGCGCGTGTTGCAGGGCATCAGCGGCGCGATGATGGTGCCGGTGGGGCGCCTGGCGGTGCTGCGGGCTACCGAGAAAAAAGACCTGGTGCGGGCGATTTCATTCATTACCTGGCCCGGCCTGGTGGCGCCGATACTCGGGCCGCCGGTGGGCGGGTTTATCGTTACCCACGCGTCCTGGCCGTGGATTTTCTACCTCAACCTGCCGCTGGGCCTGCTGGCGCTGATTGCCACGCTGGTACTGATCCCCAAACACGACGAGGTGACGTCCCGCTCATTCGATTTCAGCGGCTTCCTGCTGGTGGGCGTCGCCAGCGCGGCGCTGTTGTACGGCGTGGAACTGCTCGGGCAAAGCCGTGGCAGCTTGTTGCAGGGCCTGTTACTCAGCGCTGCAGGCGTGATGCTCGGTGCCTTTGCCTGGCGCCATATGCGCCGGCATGCCCAACCATTGCTGGCGCTGGGTGTGGTGAGTGTGCGCACGTTCAGTGTGTGCCTGTGCGGCGGGTCGATTTTCCGGGTGGCCATCAGCACCTTGCCGTTCCTGCTGCCGCTGATGTTTCAACTGGCGTTCGGCCTTTCTGCATTCGATGCGGGGTTGCTGGTGCTCGCGGTATTTGCCGGCAACCTGGCGATGAAGCCGTTCACCACGGCGGTGATGCAGCGCTGGGGCTTTCGCTCGGTGCTGATGATCAACGGCATCCTTGGCGTGCTCGCGATTGCGGCCTGTGCGCTGCTGGACGAGCGCATGAGCTGGGCGCTGATCCTGTTCATTCTGTTCGTGGGTGGCCTGTCACGCTCCATGCAGTTCACCTTGTTCAACACCCTGGGGTTCGCTGATATACCCAAGGCGCAGATGAGCGACGCCTCAACCTTGTTCAGCATGTTCTTCCAGCTGAGCATGGCCATGGGCGTGGCGATTGGCGCGCTGTTGTTACGTTTTGCCATGAATTTTCACGGCAATACCGGGCAGGCCGCCACCGCCGATTTCCAGCTGACGTTTCTCCTAGTGGCGGTGATCGCCGGCGTGGCGCTGCTGGATAACCTGCGGCTGCCGCCCCAGGCCGGTGAGTCGGTTTTGCAGCGAAAGTGAACCCACGATACCTTCGGGGTATGAAGCAACACCTATTGAATATTGGACGGCTTGCGTCCCCCGCATCACTCTGCGGTGAAGTACATACGCAGGGCCCATAACAATAAAAGGCGCAACCATGACCGTGCTATTGAGTGAGCGCAGCCAGATTTTCGACCGTGCAGATGCCTATGCCGTGTCCGACTACGTCAACCAGCATGTCGGCAGCCACTGCATCCGCCTGCCGCCCAAGGGCCGCCCGCAGGCGAGCATCAGCCACCGGACCTTTTCCAGCCTGGACCTGTGCCGCATCAGCTACGGCGCGCCGGTGCGGGTGACCTCGGTGGCGCTGGAAACCATCTATCACCTGCAGATCCTGCTGCACGGCCACTGCCGCTCGAGCTCCCGTGGCGAAGAACAGGTGTTGGGCCCCGGCGAAGTGCTGCTGATCAACCCGGATGACCCGGTAGACCTGACCTATTCCGCCGACTGCGAAAAATTCATCGTCAAGGTGCCCGTGCGCCTGCTGGAAAACGCCTGCCTTGAGCAGCACTGGACGTTGCCGCAGCCGGGCATCCGTTTTGCGGCGCCGCGCCACGCACTTGCCGAAATGGGTGGGTTCCTGCAATTGCTGGGGCTGATCTGCCATGAGGCAGAAAACGCCGCCGAACCCGAAGTGCAGGGCCTGTACGAGCGCATTGTGGCGAACAAGCTGTTGGCGCTGCTGGCCAGCAACGTCCTGCGGGTGATTCCGCGACCGGATCAGGGTGGGGGCTTTGAAGCCGTGCGTCAGTTCATCGAGGAGCACCTGGCCGACGACATCAGCGTCGAACAACTGATGGCCATCGCCAGGGTCAGCGAGCGTTCGTTGTATACCTTGTTTGAACGCCAGGTCGGCCTGTCACCCCGTGACTACATGCGCCAGCGCAAGCTGGAGCGGGTGCACGCCATGCTGCAACTGGCCACGGCGCGCAGCGTGACGGAGGTGGCGCTGGATCATGGGTTTGTGCATTTGGGGCGGTTCTCCGAGGCCTATCGCAAACGCTTTGGCGAGCTGCCCTCGCAAACGTGGAAGCGCCGGCTCGCGCCAGGCGGATAACGAATTGCAGTCAGCGGATATTGAGGGGTAGGGCAAGCACATAAGGTGGGGGGGCCTGATACAAGAACAACCGAGGGCCTACCCCATGATCAGCACATTCGACCGACTCGCCCGACAATTGCGCGACTCCGTCCAGGAAGATCCCGCCACTGGGGTGTTCCGCTGCCGCCGCGACATCTTTACCGACCCCGACCTGTTTGCCCTGGAAATGAAGCACATTTTCGAAGGCGGTTGGGTCTACCTGGCACACGAAAGCCAGGTGCCGGAGATCAACGACTACTTCACCACCTGGATCGGCCGCCAGCCCGTGGTCATCACCCGTGACAAACACGGCACGCTGCACGGCCTGGTCAACGCCTGCGCCCACCGTGGCGCGATGCTCTGCCGCCGTAAACAAGGCAACAAAGGCTCGTTTACCTGCCCGTTCCACGGCTGGACCTTCAGCAACGCCGGCAAGCTGCTCAAAGTGAAGGACGCCAAGACCGGCGCCTACCCCGACAGCTTCGACTGTGACGGCTCCCACGACTTGAAACGCCTTGGTCGCTTCGAAAACTATCGCGGCTTCCTGTTCGGCAGCCTCAGCGAGACGGTGCCGGAGCTGAGCGACTACCTGGGTGAGACCCGGGTGATCATCGACCAGATGGTCGACCAGGCCCCGCTGGGGCTGGAGGTGCTGCGGGGCAGTTCGTCATATGTGTATGACGGCAACTGGAAGCTGCAGATCGAAAACGGCGCCGACGGTTATCACGTCAGCTCCGTGCACTGGAACTACTCGGCGACCATGGGCCGGCGCAATTACGAAGCCGAAGGCACGCGCACCGTGGATGCCAATGGCTGGTCGAAAAGCCTGGGCGGCGTGTACGCCTACGAGCATGGCCATATCCTGCTGTGGACGCGCCTGCTCAACCCCGAAGTGCGTCCGGTGCATGCCCATCGCGAGGCGCTGGCCGAGCGCCTGGGCCAGGAACGCGCCGATTTTATCGTCGACCAAACCCGCAACCTGTGCCTCTACCCGAATGTGTACCTGATGGACCAGTTCTCCACGCAGATCCGCGTGGTACGGCCAATCGCGGTCGACAAGACCGAAGTCACGATCTATTGCATGGCGCCCAAGGGCGAAAGTGCCGAGGAACGCACCACGCGCATCCGCCAGTACGAAGATTTCTTCAACGTCAGCGGCATGGGTACACCGGACGATCTGGAAGAGTTCCGCGCCTGCCAGACCGGCTACCAGGGTGCGACCACCTTGTGGAATGACCTCAGCCGCGGCGCCAAACAGTGGGTCGAAGGCCCTGACGAAAACGCCCGGGCCATGGGCATGAATCCGCAGCTCAGTGGCGTCAAGACCGAGGACGAAGGCCTGTTCGTGCGCCAGCACGCCCACTGGGCCCAGAGCCTGCAACGCGCTATCGAACGGGAGCAGCAAGGCTTGATCGCGACGGACAAGGAGGTGCTGGCATGAGTGCTTCCCGTGACCGCCTGCTGGACTTTCTGTACCGCGAAGCCCGCCTGCTGGATGACCGCCAGTGGGATGAGTGGCTCGAATGCTATTCACCCAAGGTCGAGTACTGGATGCCGGCCTGGGACGACCACGACACGCTGACCGAAGACCCCCAGAGCGAAATCTCGCTGATCTATTACCCCAGCCGCGACGGCCTGGAAGACCGGGTGTTCCGGATCAAGACCGAGCGCTCCAGCGCCAGCACCCCGGAGCCGCGCACCGCGCACCTGATCACCAACCTCGAAGTGCTGGCCGACGACGGGCAGCACGTGGAGTTGCGTTTCAACTGGCAAACCCTCAGCCATCGCTACAAGACCACGGATACGTACTTCGGTACCTCGTTCTATCGCCTCGATATCCGCGCCGAACAGCCGCTGATCACGCGCAAGAAGGTGGTGCTGAAAAACGACTACATCCATCAGGTCATCGATATCTACCACATCTGAGGACACGCCCATGACGTACTCCATTGCCCTGAACTTCGAGGACGGGGTAACCCGTTTCATCGACTGCAAGGTGGGTGAAAAGGTCCTCGACGCGGCCTTTCGCCAACGTATCAACCTGCCCATGGACTGCTCCGACGGTGTGTGCGGCACCTGCAAATGTCGCTGTGAAACCGGCGTTTATGACTTGGGCGACGACTACATCGAAGACGCCCTGAGCGAGGATGAAGCCGGCGAACGCCAGGTGCTCACCTGCCAGATGATGCCGCAGTCGGACTGCGTGATTGCCGTGCCGGTGCCTTCCGGTGCCTGCAAGACCGGCACCGCGCAATTTGCCGCGACGGTGGCGAGTATTACCCGGCATGCCGATGCAGCGTTGGAAGTCAGCTTCGAACTGGATCAGGCGCCGGTGTTCCTGCCGGGGCAATACGTGAATATCGGCGTGCCCGACAGTGGGCAGACCCGCGCGTATTCCTTCAGCAGTCGCCCCGGCGACAAACGCGCGAGCTTTCTGATCAAGCATGTGCCCGGCGGGTTGATGAGTGGCTGGCTGGAGCGTGCCCAGCCGGGCGACGCGGTGCCGATGACCGGGCCGCTGGGCAGTTTCTACCTGCGCGAAGTGGCGCGGCCACTGCTGTTGCTGGCAGGTGGTACGGGGCTGGCGCCGTTCCTGTCGATGCTTGAAGTGTTGGCCGAGCGCGAGGAAACCCGGCCGGTCACGCTGATCTACGGCGTGACGCGGGACCAGGACCTGGTGATGGTCGAGGCGCTGGAGGCGTTCGCCCAACGCCTGCCCAACTTCGGTTTTGTCACCTGCGTGGCCGACCCCCAGACCGCTCACCCCCGGCAGGGGTATGTCACCCAGCACATGGCCGCTGACGTGCTGAACGATGGCGACGTGGATGTGTACCTGTGCGGGCCGCCACCGATGGTCGACGCGGTACGCCAGCACTTCAAGAACCAGGGCGTCACCCCCGCCAGCTTCCACTACGAGAAGTTCACCCCCAACGCCATCGTCACCGGCGACGCCGCCTGAGGAATCCCCCATGACTCCACGTTTCAACACCCAGGTTGCGCTGGTGACCGGCGCCGCCCAGGGCATCGGTCGGCGGGTTGCCGAGCGTTTGCTGGAAGAGGGCGCCTGGCTGGTGGCCGTCGATCGCTCGGAACTCGTGCATGAATTGCAGCATGAGCGGGCGCTGATCCTCACCGCCGACCTGGAGCAGCATGCCGAATGTGCCCGTGTGATGGCCGCTGCCAAGGCGCGGTTCGGGCGTATCGACATCCTGGTCAACAACGTCGGCGGGACTATCTGGGCCAAGCCCTTCGAGCACTACGCCGAGAACGAAATCGAAGCCGAGGTGCGCCGCTCGCTGTTCCCGACCCTGTGGTGCTGCCATTGCGTGTTGCCCTACATGCTGGAGCAGGGCAGCGGTGCCATCGTCAATGTCTCGTCCGTGGCCACGCGCGGAGTGAATCGCGTGCCGTATGGCGCAGCCAAGGGCGGCGTCAACGCACTGACCGCGTGCCTGGCCCTGGAGACCGCCGGCAGCGGCATTCGGGTCAACGCCACCGCACCCGGTGGCACCGAGGCGCCACCGCGGCGGATCCCGCGCAACAGCCAGCCCCAGAGCGACCAGGAGCGCGTCTGGTACCAGCAGATCGTCGACCAGACCCTCGACAGCAGCCCGATGAAGCGCTACGGCAGCATCGACGAACAAGCCGGCGCGATTCTGTTTCTGGCCTCTGATGAGGCCTCCTACATCACGGGCGTCACCTTGCCGGTAGGAGGCGGCGACCTCGGCTGACCCAGCGCCGTACCTGCAGACACTGACTCACAACAACAATAATGAGAGCACTGCCATGCGTACCCATGACGTCAATTCGATTATCGATAATGCCCATTTCAATCGTTTCCACTGGCTGGTGGTCAGCCTGTGTGCTGTGCTGTTGATCTTTGACGGTTATGACTTGTTCATCTACGGCGTGGTCTTGCCGTCGATCATGAAGGAATGGGGACTATCGCCCCTGCAGGCCGGCGCTCTGGGCAGTTATGCGCTGTTCGGGATGATGTTCGGCGCGCTGGTCTTCGGCAGCCTGGCCGACAAGTTCGGTCGCCGCAAAGGCATCGCCATCTGCTTTGCCTTGTTCAGCGTCGCCACGGTGATTAACGGTTTTGCCAGCAACCCGACTGAGTTCGGAATCTGCCGGTTTATTGCCGGGCTCGGCTGTGGCGGCCTGATGCCCAATGCGGCCGCACTGATTACCGAATACGCACCGAAGAAAATGCGCAGCATCCTGATGGCGGTGATGTTTGGCGGGTACTCGCTGGGCGGCATGCTGTCGGCCGGCGTGGGGATTTTCATGCTGCCGCGTTTTGGCTGGTCGTCCATGTTCTTCGCCGCGGCGATCCCGCTGCTGCTGATGCCGTTGATTGTGTACTGGCTGCCTGAGTCCATCGGGTTCCTGATTCGCCAGGGCCGCAAGGAACAGGCGCGTGAGCTGCTCAAGCGCCTGTCGCCGCAGACCCGGATCGACCCGCAAGACCAACTGCTCGTCAGCGCCGGTAAAGGCAAGGGCGCTTCGGTGCTGGAGTTGTTCCGCCACGGCCTGGCCTTGAGGACGGCGGCGATCTGGGTCGCGTTTTTCTGCTGCCTGTTGATGGTCTACGCCCTGAGTTCCTGGCTGCCCAAACTGATGGCGGGTGCCGGTTACAGCCTGGGATCGAGCCTGTCGTTCCTGCTGGCGCTGAATTTTGGCGGCATCGCCGGGGCGCTTGTCGGTGGCTGGCTGTGTGACCGGCTTAACCTGGTGAAGGTGGTGATCGGTTTCTTTATCGCCGCGCTGCTCTCCATCAGCCTGCTGGGTATCAAGAGCCCGATGCCGGTCCTGTACCTGCTGATCTTTTTTGCCGGCGCCACCACCATCGGCACGCAAATCCTGCTGTACGCCGGCGCCGCACAACTCTATGGCTTGAACATTCGAGCCACCGGCCTGGGCTGGGCTTCCGGTATCGGTCGTACCGGCGCCATCGTCGGCCCGCTGCTGGGCGGCGCGCTGATGGGGATTGAACTGCCGCTGCACCTGAACTTCATGGCCTTTGCCATCCCCGGGGTCATCGCCGTGCTGGCAATGACGGCGTATGCGCTGAATGAACGTCGGGGCCGGCAGGAGGTGATCGCCGCCCCGGCGCAGTAACTGTCGATAACAATAACTAAGAGCAACGACATGAACACACAACGTATCTGGCTATCCCTGTTGGGCGTGCCCCTTGCGGCGACGGCGGCCAAGGGCGGGTTTTTCGAGGACTCCACCGCCACCTTGCAGGCGCGCAACTATTACTTCAGCCGCGATTTCTCGGACATCGTCGGCGCCAACAAGCAATCAAAGGCAGAGGAGTGGGGCCAGGGTTTTATCCTGACCTATAAATCCGGCTACACCCCGGGGCCCGTGGGCTTTGGCCTGGATGCCCTGGGCACCCTCGGCCTCAAGCTCGACAGCAGCCCGGACCGCACCAATACCGGCCTGCTCCCGGTCAAGGGCGACGGCAGCGCCCCGAATGATTACAGCCGTTTGGGCCTGACCTTCAAGGCCAGGTTTTCCAGGACCGAATTGAAGGTCGGCGAACTGCAACCGAACCTGCCGGTGCTGGCCTTCAGCGATATCCGCTTGCTGCCGCCGAGCTATCAGGGCGTGAGTGTCAGCTCCGGCGAAATCGCCGGCCTTGCGCTGCAGGCCGGGCACTTGACCACCACCAGCCTGCGCAACGAAGCCGGCGACGAGAAAATGATCGCCATGCTCGGCCATGTGCCGCAACGCGGCGCTGAAAGTGATGGGTTCAACTACGTCGGCGGCGACTACGCCTTCAACACCAACCGCACCAGCGTCAGCTACTGGCATGGCCAACTCAAGGACATCTACCGCCAGGACTTTGTCGGCCTCAAGCACAGCCAGCCAATGGGCGAGTGGACGCTCGGCGCCAACCTCGGCTACTACGATGCCCGGGAAGACGGCGACAAACTGCTCGGCAAGATCGACAACCAGGCGTTTTTCTCGCTGCTGTCGGCCAAGCATGGCGGCCATATCTTCTACGTCGGTTATCAAGCCATGTATGGCGACAGTGCCTTCCCGCGGGTCTTCGCCAACATCACGCCGCTGGGCAACGAAGTACCCACCTACGAGTTTGCCTACACCGACGAGCGCTCCTGGCAAGTGCGGTACGACTATGACTTCGTGGCGCTGGGCATTCCGGGGCTGACCACCACCGTGCGTTATATCACCGGTAACAACGTGACCACCGGCGCGGGCTATGAAGGCAAGGATCGCGAGCGCGACCTGGATATCGGCTATGTGGTGCAAAGCGGCACATTGAGCGGCTTGGGCATTCGGGTGCGCAATGTCATGGCCCGTTCAAACTACCGCAGCGACATCGACGAGAACCGGCTGATCCTCAGTTACACCTGGAAGCTGCATTAAACCCCGCCCTGGCACGTGCCCATGACCTGGTAGTGGACGGTATGGCTGGCGCCCTGGCTGTCGAGATACACCATGGTCGCCGGTTCTACCTGGCAACTGCCCGGCACGGGCGTGATTGAAACAACGTGTTGGATATCCAGCGCTTCATTGCTGCCGGCCGCCATGGCGCCGGCGGCGGTGAAAAACAGGAGCAGGCTGAGCCATTTGATATTCATGATGAGTTCCTCTGTGAGTAGGGTTCATTTTAGTGATTGCCGCAGCGGGATAAAGACAGGAACAGGTGAATGACTCGTACGTATCACGTAGCAATCGAGGGGCAATGTTGATGGATTTGCTCAATGGCATGCGGGTGTTTGCCCGGGTTGTCGACACTGGCAGCTTTGCCGCAGCGGCCGAGGCGCTGGACCTGTCCGGGGCACACGTATCACGGTTGATCTGCGAGCTGGAAAAACACCTGCAGACCCGCCTGTTGCAACGCACCACCCGACGCCTGGGCCTTACCGATTCGGGCGAGCGCTTTCTGTTGCGCTGTCGCGACATTCTTGAAGACGTCAGGGAGGCCACGGCAGAAGCCAGCGGCGCGCACCTCAACCCGCGCGGGCGATTGCGGGTGCATTGCATGAGCGGGTTGGGGGTGCTGATCACGCCGCTGATTGCCCGCTACAGCGAGCAATACCCGGACGTGTCCATCGAGTTGACCCTGTCCCAGCACAACCCGGACCCGCTTGAAGAGGGTCACGACGTGGTGATCTCCATCGCCCATTCGTTGCCGGATTCGGCGCTGGTCAGTCAGACGATCGGGCAGTTGTTCAGTGTGCCCTGTGCGGCACCGGGGTATCTGGCCCGGTACGGCGTGCCCGAGCATCCGCAGCAGTTGATGCAGCATCGACGGTTGCATCTGCAGGATTTCCAGGAGGATGCGTGGTTGTTCAAGGGGCAAGAGGGCGAGATTGCGATTTCGCCGGGTGACACCTTCAGGACCAATGTCGCGGATGCGATGGTCAAGGCGACGCAGGAAGGAATGGGCATCAGCTTGTTGCCGTTCTTCAGCGCCAACCCGGCGCTGCGCGAGGGCTCGCTGGTGCGGCTGTTGCCCGGATATCGGCTACGGGAGCGGAGCATTTTCGCGGTGTATCCATCAAGGCGCTTTCTGGATGCCAAGGTGCGGACGTGGGTCGGGTTTTTGCAGGCGCGATTGCCGGGGTTGTTGGCGGAGCAGTTGGCAGTGATTGAGGCACCTTGAGGCTAGCGCGTTGCCGTACGGCGAATGTAGCGCGCCGGCGACGAGCCCAGTGTCTTGCGAAACATGCTGATGAACGAACTGACCGACTCGTACCCCAGCGCCTCGGCGGTTCGTTGCACCGACTCGCCCTCGGCCAGGCTCTGCAAGGCCACGATGATTTGCCATTGTTTGCGCCATTGGCCAAAAGTCAGGCCTGTTTCGCTCTTGACCAGGCGGGCCAGGGAGCGCTCGCTCATGGCCACCTGGCGTGCCCACTGGGCCATGGTGCAACGGTTTGACGGGTCCTGGGCCAGGCCGCGGGCGATGAAGCGCAACTGCGTAGCAGCGGGGAGCGGCAGGTACAACTGCTCCGAAGGAGCCAGTTCCAGTTGTTCAAGGAGCACGCTCGCCACGCGCGAATTGGCAGAGGCAGGCGGATAATCCTGGGGCTGGGCGCTCAGGTGCAGGATCAACGCCAGGACCAGCGGCGAAAGCACCAGCGTGCAGCATTTCTCCGGTAGCGCGGCGGCGCCGGGCTCGACAAACAGATAGCCGATCCTGCCGTTGGCGGTCACCCGGTTGCTGTGGGCGATACCGCCCGGAATCCACACGCCGAAGCCCGACGGCACCATCCACACGCCATCCTCTACGGTACACACGATACCGCCGTGATATGCCACCACCAGTTGGCCTTTGCGGTGGCTGTGCACGGGGAATTCGGTGTCGTTGCGCTGGCTGCCGAGCATCAACGCGACGGCGGGCTGATCAAAACTGTCCAGTTCGAATTGATCAACGCCCTGGAGCTTCATCTCGCCCATGTTGCACCGCCTCGATTGTCTGAAATTGATTATATCCTGGCAGCATACTCAATATCGGCACGACCTTGCAGTCCCTACCATCTTCATCAAGGCGATCAAGGTGATTGCCGACTGCGAGATTCAACCGATGCTCAGCGAAATCACGATTGCCCACCTCTACATTCCTCCGTTCTTGCTCTACGTCGGCGTTGCAGCCCTGGTGTACGGGCTACTGGAGCGGGCCCTGCGGCGCTGGCTGGATTGGGCCTGGCACCCCAGCCTGGCGCGTTTCTTTGTGTCGCTGATCGTGCTCTCGACCTTGGTTCTGAGCTTTTGAGGGCAGCGCGATGATCATCAAACACATCCTCAAGACCCTCGTCACCCTGGTGCTCGGGCTGGCCGCATTGCTGTTCTGCATGCAACTGTGGCGTGCCTATGAGTTGGCCCCCTGGACGCGGGACGGGCGTGTCAGCGCGCAAGTCATCCGTATTGCCCCCGAGGTGTCCGGCCAGGTCGAACACCTGCTGGTGGGCGACAACCAGTGGGTCGCCAAGGGCGCGTTGCTGTACCAGATCGATCGCAGCAGCTACTTGCTTGCCCAGCAACAGCGCACGGCCGAGCTTGCCGAGGCGCGCAGTGTTTTCGAGCAGCGCAGTGCACAGCTCAAACGCCGCAACCAGCTCGGCGATGCGATTGCGCGGGAGGAAACCGACAACGCAGCCCGGGACCTGGCGGTGGCCAGGGCGCGCCTGGATGCGGCCCGCAGCCAACTGGCCCATGCGCGGCTGGATCTGGACCGCACGACGATTCGTTCGCCGGTCGACGGCTATGTGACCCAGTTGCGGCTGCAGCCGGGTGACTACGCGGCAGCGGGCGAGACCAATATCTTTGTGGTCGATAGCCATAGCTTCTGGGTCACCGGTTACTTCGAGGAGACCAAGCTGGCTGGTGTTCGGGTGGGGGCTGTGACGTCCATCAAGCTGATGGGTTTTGCACCGCTGCTCGAAGGGCATGTGGCGAGCATTGGTCGGGGCATTGCCGACGGTAACGAGCTGCGCAGTAACAGTGGTTTGCCCCAGGTGGCGCCTACGTTCAGCTGGATACGCCTGGCCCAGCGCGTGCCCGTGCGGATTGAACTGGACAAGGTGCCGCCCGGTGTGGAGTTGGCGGCGGGGATGACCGCCAGCATCGAGGTTGCCGAGGAGGGCACGGCGCCGCGCTGGAGGCTGGTGCAATGGCTTCAGGCGTTCATGTGATGCTCCGTGCACTGCGCATGCTGGGGGCATGGGAAGCTGCTACCTCGGGCTATGTGCTGCGTAGTCTTTTGGCGGCCTCATTGGCCCTGTGGCTGGGGTTCCAATTACACCTGGATTCGCCGTTCTCGGCCGCCTCAACCGTGTTGTTGCTGATCCATCCGCTGCAGGGGGCAGTGGTTGGCAAGGGCTTCCACCGGGCACTGGGCACCCTGGTGGGGTTGGCTGTGGCATTGGTCCTGACCAGCCTGTTCGCCCAGCAAATGCTGCTGTTTATCCTCGGGATCGGGATATGGCTGGGCCTTTGTGTCGGCGCCATGACCGTGTTTCGGCACTACCAGGCCACGGCGGCGGTGGTCGCCGGCTACACCGTGTGCCTGGCCCTGGGGCCCGCCATCGTCGCGCCGCAGCAAGGTTTCGAACATATCGTCGGACGGGGCACGGCCGTTGTTCTGGGGGTGTTGAGCCTGAGCCTGGTGGCCACGTTATTCAGCCGCAAGACCGTCGAGCGCACACTGACCATGGCACTTCGCGACGTCTCGTCGCGCACCCTGCGGTTATTGGCCGTGCGGTTTGACGGCGGGCCGGCGCGTGCGCAGGACCCGCTGGCCATCGATATCAGCAAAGTGGACGACCTTCTCGGGATTGGTCGGGGCGAGTCGGTGCTGATCCGCGCCAGGCTGGCGACCCTGCAGGCAGGACTTGCGTATCTGCATGCCGTGGTGCTCGACGAATGCGCGATACCTTCGCACGCTGGAATCGGCGCACAGTTGCGCCGGCTGGCTGAAGCCATGCCCGGGTTTTGCGTGGCGGCCGATCGTGTCCGGGAGCTGCAAGCCAGCCTTGAACCAGGCGCGAGCCAGCGGCGTCTGAATGAACCATTGGCCGAACTGGCCAGCGCCTTGTCGAGTTTTGCCTGCCTTGAGCGCGCGCCCCTGCCGCCGGCCCGCGCCGTGGGGTTTCACCGACACTACGGCGCTGCACTGCGTAACGGTGTGCGAGCGTTGCTGGCCACGCTGGCGACCGGTGCTGTCTGGTACCTCACCGGCTGGGACCAGGGGCCAACCTTGCTGGCCGTACTGGGTCCGTTCTGCACCTTGCTGGCCACCAGCGCGGCGCCCGAGCAAGGCATTGCGAGCCTTGCCAGGGGAACCTTCTACGCAATCCTGGCAGCGGCGGGGTGCAAGTTCCTGCTGTTGCCGCACATCAGCGGGTTCGGGTTGCTCACGGTGGTGCTGGTTGCGTTCTGGGCGGTCGGGATTCATGCCACGACCCGGCCGCGCCATGCCCTGCAAGGCGTCGCCTATCTGATTACGTTCAACACCCTGGTCGGTACTGCCGGGACCGCCCAATACGACTTCGCTGACTTCGCGAATCAAGCCCTGGCCTGGATGGTGACGCTTGCTATCTGCCTGCTGGCCTTCCAGTTGCTGCCGGGGAAACCCGCCAGCCACGCCGACGTCCTGAGGACCGCGCTGCACAAGGACACACGCCGGTTACTCCGTCACGGGCACCGCATGGATCTTCTGAAGTGGCAGGCCACGCAACAGCACCGGATGGTTGCCCTGCAAGCGCTGTCGGGCGCCGATGAGGCCGGTGCCGTCTCGCTTCAACTGGGTCGACAGTTAAGGTTGCTGCACCGCAAGACACGCGACCTGGAGCCTGATTCGTCAATCGCCAGGTGTGTGCAAGCGGGCGATCGGCGTATTGCCAGATATGCCTTCGATTCAGCGATCAGCGCGGCCCAGGCCCGGCGTACGTCGAGATCACTGTTCCGCCTTGGTGCCCTCGACCTGGCTGCTTGTTACCGGGATTTGGCGGGGTTGCTCGACCAATACCAGCGTGCCGATATCCGAACCAGTTTCAGCTAAAACAACGAAGGTGAGATGAAATGAAGCAACTCCTTATCTGGACGCTTTTCGGGATGATCGTGTCTGTGCCAATGGCGGTGCAGGCATCGGACGGGGCTGAGGCGCTGGCACGCTGGCAACAGCAATTCAAACAAGAGCAAAAAAAGCTCGCTGAGCACCGGGCGGCTGGCCGCGATTCAAGGCCCAAGGCAGATCCCCAGCGATGAGCCGGTTCCCGGTCGATTGCAATCTATTCGGAGCGAAGTGACGAGTTCGGTGTGATGCCCGGCAGTGCTGTTGCTTTATAGGCTGTCCGGGTCGCCGAAAAACATTTTGACTTGGCTCTAGGACGGTGCTTCTAGGCTTAGAAAAACCAACTATGCCCCCAGTTTTGCCCCCATTCGCATGCGATCCACGAACAATTGCGAGTGCGCGCCCTGGCGGTGATGCAATGGGGGACTTGATGGCTTTCAGCGTGTCTCTCCACTATGAGGATGAGTAGCGGCTAATCGCTTTCGTTGAGCTTGCAAGGTGTCTAGATAAGCCGGGGCGATTCATTTTCCTGATCATCAGGTTTTGCGTGAGGCCTCTCCAGGGTGGCTTGGCAGGATGAGACTCGACATTTACCTGCCAGAGCTGGGGCTCGCTATTGAGCATCAAGGAGAGCAGCACTACCGGCCTCTAAAGGTCTTCGGTGGTGAGGAGGCCCATCTACGGGTGGTGGAAAGAGACGCCTCCAAACGTAGGCTATGTGCTGAAAATGGTGTTGAGGTCATTGATTTTAAATTTGATGCGCCGCTTACCAAAAGCTCCGTCAGGCAACGCCTTTCAAGATTTTTTGGGGGTTAACGAATGAAGAATTTCAGGGGTTTTGACAGTGATTTCAATCTCCTCGTTGAGCTGATGGTGGCAACCAGAGGCTTCAACCACCTTTCGAGCAATGGCGATGAATTTTTCTTGCCACTCAACACCTTCAGATATGCCCCGAAATGATATTTGGCATGATGCAGGGATGGAGCAAGGTGGAAGTGGCTGGTCTTCGGATCGGACGTCATCAGTCAAGTTCATGTCTCCTTGCATAGTCCGGCCCTTACGCCGGAGCAGGTTGCTCTTTATGATGAAAGCACCCTTGGCCGAAGGGCGCTCAACTTAACAAGAGACGATGGCTCAGAGAGCCGGTCTGCGGCTCCATCCATGGATGGCGTAATCCAGGGTCACGATGGCAGCAGCTTCGGAAGCCACCTTGTGGAAAGTGTTGTCCTTGGTCTTGTCTCCGTAATCGCTGATGCCGCGAACGACTATTACAGGCACGTTCTGCTTGTTGCAGGCGTGGAACACCCCCTAAGCCTCCATTTCAGCTACCACAGCTTTGTCGTGAATGCCTTGGAGACTCTCGAAAAGTTTCGGGTCTCGAATTAGCAGTTCGCCGGAAGCAATGGTTGGCCGCAGCCACTTCAGTGCTAACGATACAAGCTCACGCGCCGGGTCTCGCAACTGCACACCTAATTGAGTAAGAGCGTTCACCTCGGCAGGAGACCAAGGCAGAGGCGAGGGCAGGGCAGGCGTAGATGGCATCCACCAGATCACCTCATCAGCTGCTTCGATGCACGCGGCTGCGGTGCTGGTCGAGCGCATGCAACCGACATGGGAAACCGCAGCGGGGTTGGTTGCCCCGGCGGGGTTGGTGCGAGTGCTGTGCGCTCAACCAGTGTTCGGCGGTCGTGGCCGCGAGAGCGTGCACTAGCAAGACACTCCCGTCGGTCTGCACGGTCAGATTGCCCGCGGAGCCTCCAGCCAGAACGGTTAAACAGCCTGCCCGACAACGCCTAAAGACTCTCAGGGTCCCCAAAAAACATTTTTCCAAGCCTCTAAAGCAATACTTCCAGGCATAAAAAGTTCAAATATGCCCGCACTTTGCGCCCGGTTGCGTCTGTCATCCTTCCATTCACATCGTTCGACTCACCGCCCTCTGCGTCCATTCCACCTCATTTTGCAATTCCAGGACGTGGCCATGAAAGCGCTCCAGTGAGGCGTGGTGGCCGACGCTGATCAGGATCGTCTCCGGTAGCATTTCCTTAAGTAGCTGGTAACAACACGCTTCATTGGCTGCATCCATCGCGGCGCTGCTCTCGTCGAGAAACAGCACCGCAGGGCGGGCCAGAAGGGCGCGTACGAAGGCGCAGCGCTGCTGTTCGCCGAGGCTCAGGGTTTGCGCCCAGTCACGCTCATGGGCCAGTTGGCTGTCCAGATGCTCCAGGCCGACTTGCTGCATGATGTGCTGCAACTCGGCATCCTTTTCTTCGGGGGCGGGATTGGGGTACCACAGTGTTTCGCGCAAGCTGCCCAAGGGTAGATAGGTTTTTTGCGAGAGCGTGAGCGTGCGCTCACGGTCATAGGCCACGGCGCCTGACGCATGGTGCCAGAGCCCAGTCACTGCGCGAATCAGCGTGGACTTGCCGAACCCCGAAGGGGCCTTGATCAGCAGGCTATCACCAGGCTTGAGTGCCAAGTTGAACCCTGCAAACAGTCGCCGCCCGTCAGGCAGCCAGATATCCAGATTGCGAATATCCAGTCCTTCGGACTGTTGCGTCAGCACCACATCCGAGTCGACCCTGACGTTATCCAGACGTTGCTGGAAGCCGTCCAGCCGATCAATGACCGACTTCCATTCGGCCAGTTCCGGAAACACCCCAACCAGATAGGCCACGGCGGCATGCACTTCGCCAAACGCCGCGCTGATCTGGGTGAGACGGCCGAGGGTAAAGGCCCCGGCGAAAAACTGCGGGGCCATGATGAACATCGGAATCACCGTGGCACTGCGCAGGTAGAAGGTCGAGTAACCCATGATCAGCTTCTGCTTTTTCACCAGGACCCAGAAGTTCTGCAAAGCAGCTTCCAGGCGCTGATTGAAACGCTGGCTTTCCACGGCCTCGCCCCGGTACTGGGCGACCGAATCGGCGTTCTCCCGCAGGCGCATCAACGAGAAACGGAAATCGGCCTCGCGCCGCTGCTGCATGAAGTTCAGATGGGGCAGGGCGCGGCCGAGCCAGAAGGCGAATCCGGTGCCCAGCAGCGCGTAGACCAACGCCACCCACACCAGCAGCCCGGGAATCACCAGGCCTTCGTCACCCCATGGAATGCTGACCAGGCCCGAGGCTTGCCAGAGAATATTCAGGAACGAAAACAGCGACACCACCGCCGTCAGCAGCCCCAGGCTCAGCTTGAGCGACTTGATGATAAACAGGTCGATATCTTCGGCGATGCGCTGGTCGGGGTTGTCTACCTCGGTTTCGGTCAGTTTCAGCTTCTGGTAGCGCTGGCTGTCGAGCCATTGCGCGAGCAGGTTGCGCGTCGACCAGCGCCGCCACAGCAAGGTCAGTTTCTGCTGAAAGTGAAACGCGCCGACGGTAAAGGCCGCCAGGCCGATCTGAAGCAGGATGAATTGCAGGCCGCCCAGCAGGAAGCCCGGGTAGTCTTTTTCCTGCAGCGCATTATAAAAATGCAGGTTCCAGAAGTTATTGAGGATATTGACACCCACCAGGCACAGGTTCATCGCCACCGTGGCCAGCAGCAACAGCAGGGCCGGGTATTTCTGTTCGGAGGTCCAGAAAGGCCGTGCCAGGCGCCAGAAATTGCGAAGTGTATGCATGAAGGTTAAAGAAGTCCGGTCGCTGGCGACGTTGAGTTTGCAGGATAGGGAGGATAGGATCCGCCAATGCTAATCGCTTGCATTCATAAGGGAAAGCGACAGGAGCCCCGTTATCGAATTTCCAGACTGGCTAAAGCAGGCATGGCCACCTATACAACGGGTCATCAGGCTTGAGCCGAATGACCAGCCTTTCATCCCATTAAGCCGTGTCGCCGATCCTGCCTTGCTGCAGCCCGTGCTGGCCGAGTTTGCCCTGCGCTATCCCGGCATCAACAAGCCTGCAGTGGTGTCGCAGTGGTCGATGAACTACATGAGCATCGTGGTGCCGGCGACCCTGGCCTGCCTGCTCACACGCCAGCAGGCGATCGACTTCTGGACAGATGGCAGTGTGTTGCACCTGGATGCCGGACAACCGCTGGCGTTGAACTTCACCAGTGGCTTGCCGACACTGACGGAACCTGAGCGCGTCCTCTACCTTTCGCGCTGGCTGCACGAGCACCTGGCACCGTTGTTCGCCACCCTGGCGGCAGCCGGTGGCTTGGCACCGAAGATTTTGTGGGGCAATTTCGTCGCGATCTGGGACGGTGCGTTCGACCGGTTCGACCCCGACCTGTCCCGGCCAGGCTTTGCCGAGGTGCACCGTTGGCTGGAGCAGGTCAGCGTTAACGACGGACGTTTGAAGTTGCGCGGCCTGCAACGCCAAGTCCCGTCGCCCGCACCGGATATTTGCCCGCGTCTGCCACTACGCCGGCATTGTTGCCTGCACTACCAGCTGCACCCGCTGGTTGAAGGCGAGCCGCTGGTGCTGTGCGAATCCTGCCCCAAACTGCACCGTCTGCCCTTGGCGGAGCAGGTCAGCTACCTGCACTCCCTCTATGACTGAGCGGCGCTGACCGTCAACGGCGCTTCGCTCAGGCGCCCATGCTCGATACGCAACAAGCGATCGGCAAGGCCGAAGTACGCGTCGTCGTGGGATATCACGATCACCAGTTTGCCGCGCGCACGCAGGTCCGTGAGGATGCGGGTGTAGAAGAAGTGTTTGAATACCGGGTCTTGGTCTGCGGCCCATTCGTCGAACAGGTAGCAGGGACGATCATCCAGATACGCACTGAGCAGCGCCAGGCGCTTGCGTTGCCCGGTGGACAGCGCCAGCGTGGTCAAGCGGCCCTGTTCGATTTGCACCTTGTGGTCCAATTGCAGGTGCACCAGGTAATCCTGGGCCTGCTGCACCAACTGCGGATCGTCGCCGTCGAACAGGTTTTCGAACAGGCAGAAGTCGGTAAAGATCGCCGAGAAGTGCTGACGGAAATGGTGGTTGTTATTGCTCGACGACACCTGCTCGTCGAGCATCACATCGCCGCTTTCCGGGCGATAAAGCCCGGTCAGCAACAACGCCAGGGTGGTCTTGCCGCTGCCGTTGCCGCCAGTGATAAACACCGTCTCGCTCGCCTTTAAGGTGACGTTGATCGGCCCGAGGGTGAAGTGGCCGTCTTCGCGTTCGCGGTAGTAGGTATGCGTCATGTCGCGGCACACAAGGCTGCGCACCTGGGTCGGCGCGAAGGTTTCCAGGGTTTCGCTGGCGCCCTGCATTTCGCCTTCCAGGGCGCGGATCTTGTTCAGCGCCACGCTGGCACGGCCCAGGGTTGGCAGGGCGTGCATCAATTCCGAGAGCGGCGTGATCATGTACAGGATCGCGAGGATATAGCCGGTGACCAGGCTCACGCTCAGCTCGATAAAGTGCGGCGCTACAAACAACACCACGCCGATCAGCAGGTAGAACACCGCATTGCCCCAGTTCATAACCACCGCATAGATGCTCATGCCGCGCACAAAGTCGCGCCGGTATTGCTGGCTGACCGGCAGCAGCAGGCGCGTAAAGAAGTGTTGGCGACGCGGGTGATTGAGCTGCAGCTCCTTGCTGCCATCAGTCAGCAAGCGGTAATGCTCGAACAGTTGGTCCTTGAGTTCGCGCGCGCGGGAAATCGACGTCAGCGCCCGGCGTTGCGGCCAGTTGAAACTCAGGCTGCCGAGCATGATCAGCAACACCGTCAAGCCCAGCAGCGGCAAGCTCAGCCATCCCAGGTAACCCAGGCAAGCGATGATGATCCCGCCGTTGACCAAAAGGATCGGCACCAGCTCCACTGCCTGGCTGATGGTTTGCGTGTCGTCGGTCAACATCGCCAGCAGCCGGTGCTTGCCCAATCGTTGCAATTGCGCATAGGGCGTGTCGATCAGCTTGGCGCTCAAGTGCAGGCGCATATCGTTGACCGCCGCCTGGCCGAGGCGCAGCAGGCTGATATCGGAAATAATCCGCGACACCGCCACCAGCAGCACCAGTCCACCGAAGTACAGGCCGTCAATCGGTCGCAGTTGGTCGAACACCGTGAGGCTGTGGTTGATCATCGCGATCAACCCTGCTGCCGCAAGTCCGCAGGCCAGGCCGGTCAGCGTCGCCACCAACAGGGCGCGCCACGAGCGCTTGGCCATGAGCATCAGCAAATCCATTCAAACTGCTCCGTCTGTCGCCAGGGCCGCAAGGCCGACGATCAATTGTTGATGCATCGTGGGTTGTTCCAGGATGTTCAAGTGTTGCGCCTGCACCACGTCACGCACCCATGGCCCGCTGCTCAGCTGTTCCCACTGCGGGTCGGCAAAGTCCGCTGCTTGCAGCGTGGCATCGGCCCACCAGATATGCACCGGGCAGCTTAGCCGTGGCGGCTGGAAGCTGGCGAGTAACTGCTGCGTATGTTGCTGGTAGCCAATGCGCGTGTGCAGATGTTCCCAGCTGTCGCCCTGCAGTTGCAGGCCTTGCTGGTGCGCCCATTGCGCCAGCGCGGGCAGGCGCTCGGCGGCGGGCAGTGTAGCCAATCGAGCAGTCAACGCGGTGGAAACCGATGCCGGCAAATTGCGCAACCGCGCCTGGCTGTCAACGGTCAGCGCCTGCGCGGCTGAGTCGAGCAATGCCTCGACGCTATCGTCCTCGTCCTGTCGCTGGTATTGCGAGTCGAGGATGCCAAGAAATGCCACCTGTTCGCCGCAACGTTCCAGCTGCGCCGCTGCGGTGATCGCCAGCAGCCCGCCCAGTGAAAACCCAAGTAGATGATAGGGGCCTTGGGGCTGCTGCTGGCGCAGTTGCTCGACATACAGCGCTGCGAGGCTGTCGATGTTGCCGTCGAGCGCTATGCTGTCGTCGCCCAGATACGCCGCCTGCAAGCCCCACACTTGCCAGTTGGGTAGATGGGGCAGCAGCGCGCGGTAATCCTGCACATGGCCGGTGGACGGGTGGAAGCAGAACAGGTTGGTACCCGGTCCCGCCGCCGACAGCCGCACCAGCGGCGACAACGTGAACTGCGCCTGCACCAGCGCTGCAAATGCCGCCACGCTTGGCGCATTGAACACCGCATTGACGGTGACCGGCGCCGACAACACCGTCTGCAAGCGGCTCGCCAGGCTCACCGCCGCCAGCGAGTGCCCGCCCAGGGCGAAGAAGTCATCCTCGATCCCCACCCGCTCCAGGCCCAACACCTGCGCCCAGACTTCGGCCAGCAATGCCTCCAATGGCGTGCGCGGCAGGGCGCCGCCCACGCTGTCGAGGACCTTGTCTGCCCATTGCTGCAAGGTCTTGCGGTCGAGCTTGCCATTGCCCATCAACGGCAACGCTTCAACGATACGCAGGTTCGGCAGCATGTAATCCGGCAGGCGGTCCTGCGCCTGGCCATGCAGTTGCGCCACTGTCAGCGAATGCCCTGGCGCCAAGGTCAGGAACGCAAACAGTTGCTGGCCCAGCTCACCTTTAGGCAGGCATTCCACCGCCGCCTGGGCCACGCCCGACAGGCTCGCCAACTGGGCCTGGATCTCGTCGAGCTCGACGCGAAACCCGCGCACCTTGACCTGGCGATCGGTGCGCCCGGTGATTTCCAGGCTGGCGTCATGCCGATACCGCGCACGATCTCCGGTGCGGTACAGGCGCTCGCCGTCGCGCTGGATAAAACGCCCGGCGTCGTGTTGCGCATCCAGGTAGCCACGCGCCAACTGCGGGCCGGCGATATACAGTTCGGCGTTTTGCCCAGGCGCGGCCAGTTGTTGCTGGTCGTCGAACACATACAAACGCATGCCATCGAGGCGGTCGCCCAAGGGCAGGCGCCGATAGTCACAGGCCGGATCGACCTTGTGCATCACCACGCCAACGGTGGTTTCGGTCGGCCCGTAGTGGTTGAACACCGTGAGCGCCGGTGCGAACGCGCGGATCGATTGCAACAGGCGCCGCGAACAGGTCTCGCCGCCAAGGATCAGTTGCTTGCGCGGCAGCACGGCGGCGCTTGGCGTGTGGATCAGCCAGGCGTCGAGCAACGACGGTACGATTTTCAGATGATCGACGGGGTACTGCGCCTGCCAGGCGGCCCAGGCCTGGGCGTCCATGGCGGTTTCCTTGTCGAGTACGTGCAATTCGCCGCCGCTTAGCAGCGCTGGGAACAGCAGGGTGTAACCCAGGTCCGCGGCCAGCGAGGTGACCACGGCACTGCGTTCGCGGGCTTGCAACTGCAGGCGCGAAGACACACTCGACACGTAACTGGCCAGTTGCGCGTGCTCGACGATCACGCCTTTCGGCAAACCGGTGCTCCCCGAGGTGAACAATAGGTACGCGGCATCCTCAGGCCGGATGTCAGGCGCAACGTCGGTCATTGGTGCCTGTTGCCAAACGGCAGTCTCGCGCAGATCAAGGCCACCCATCGACGCCAGCACAGGGGCATCGCCAGCGGCGCCGGTGAGCACCAGGCGCGGTTGCGCCTGTTGCAGAATCGCCAGCGAGCGTTGGGCGGGCTGGTGCACGTCCAACGGTACAAACGCTGCGCCGCTCTTGAGCACGGCGAGCATCGCCAACACCATCTGTGCCGAACGGTCCAGGTACAACGCCACGCGGTCTTCGCGGCCGATGCCCTGAGCTATCAGATAATGCGCCAACTGATTGCTGCGCGCATGCAGTTCGGCGTAGCTCAGGTGCTGTCCGGGGTCGCGCAACGCCAGGTGTTCGGCAAAGCTGGCCGCACAGGCGTTGAAGCGCGCTGGTACGCTGGCAAAGAGCGGTGCGGCCTGCTCATGACGAGCAGCCAGCGCCGCCGAAAACCCTGGTGCGCGCAGCGACAGCTCGGCGAGCGGCTTGGCAGGGTGGGTGAGGGCGTCGAGCAGCAGCGACTGCAATTGCTCCAGCAGGGTCTGCGCGGCAGGAATGCTGTAGCACCGCGCTTGATGACACAGCGTCAGGCGGTAACCGGCAGTGCCCTGTGGTTCAGCCATCAGCAGCAGTTCCATGCCGGCGGGGATGGCGTGCATCTCCAGCACCTTGAACGAGCTGCCCGCGGTTTCGAACCCCGGGGTCCACTGGAAACCGTAAGGCGCGGTCTCAACCGGCAGCGAGTATTCCTGCCATTCGCCCGCCTGTTCGCAGAGCACTTGCAGTGTGGCCAGTGCCCCGGTGAATGGCCGCTCGACAACCGGTTGCCACGGCAGCGGCAGGGCCTTGGCGAACAAGCCCCAGCAGTCGGCGAGTTCTTCGTAGTCGTCACGGCAGTCATGCACCCAGTTCAGGGTGAGCGCCGCACTGTCATTGGCACTTAGGCGCTGCAACAACACGCCCCAGGCCGTCATCAGCAACTGTTCGGCGGGCGCGGAGTGACTTTGCAAGGCTGCGCTCAATGCAGGGTTAAGCATGACGCTGGTGGTCAGCGTCGTAGCAGCCTGATCGCTGCGTGCCTCGCGGTACAGCAACTCGGTACCGGCCTGCTCGCCCAACGCCAGGCCAGCCCAGTATTGCCGACCTTGTGCGGCGTCTTCATCCGCCTGCAAGTCGTGAATCCAGGCGCTGTATTGGGTGTAAGTCATGGCCTCGTCGTCAGGCACCGGCGCCAAAGCCGAACCCAGGGCTTGCGCCAAGCGAAGCAGCGTCCCACGGTCGGCGGCCAGGGCGGGTAATTGCAACGTGACCTGATACACATCCTCCACCCGTGCCTGTACATCGACACTGAAGGTGTGGGTCGCCGCGACGATCTGCAATGGCACTTGCAAGCCTGGTTCCGGTCGGGTTTGCAGGCGCAGCGCATCGTGCACGGCGGCCAGCGATGCCAGCCGTTCGTGCAGCTGTGCCAGCGCGGCAGCACCGTGCACTTGCAGGGTCAAGCGTGCCAGCGGCGCATTCGCCAGCCATTGGCTGCGCTGTTGTGGCGACAAGGCGAACGCTGCTTCGTAGTGGCTCATACCGGCTCCTGCGCGTGCTGCAATTGTTCGCGATTCATCATCTGGCCCATGGCAACGCAGATCTTGCGCTCCCCCTCAAACGGGTCGCGGGCGTGCGCCACCAGCATATTGTCGAGCATCACCATGTCGCCTTTTTGCCAGTCGAAGCGCACTGCACAGGCCTCGTACGCCGTACCGATCACGTCCATCACTGCATCCTCAATCACGCTGCCATCGCCGTAATACACATTGCGCGGCAGGTTGCCGGCGCCAAACAGGTTTATCAGGTTGCTGCGCACCTCCGCTTCCAGGCAGGCGCTGTGATGCAGTTGCACCTGGTTGAAGAACGACGCCTCACCGGTATCCGGATGCGTGACAATCGCCGGGCAGTGTTGGGCAACCTTCAGATTGTCCTCTCCCAGCCATTCCCACTGCATGCCGGATAGCAAGCATTGGCGTTCGACCTCTTCGCGTGTTTCGGTTTTGAAGAAGTCCTGCCAGCGCACATCCAGCTTGTCGGTGAAGTGCCGCACATACAGCAGGCCCAGCGCCTTGAAGCGCTCGACAATGGCCGGCGGCAACTGCGTCAGTACCTGGCGGCAATCGACAATCGGGGTGCAACCACCGCGTGGTGCCGGAATCTCGCAGAAGAACCACTGCTTGCGCGGCCATTGCGCCAGGTGCGAGCTTTCGTTATGGAACAGAATCATGTGTTGTTCCGGGTACGGCGTGGAGTGGTAGATGTTCTTGCCGGATTTATTCTTCGGCAGGTCGCCGTAGGTGCCATACAAGTCCGGTTCGATCGCCTGGGCGAACTGCTCGAAGGCGTTCGCGTCCGGCAGGTTGAAACCACGGAACAATAGGCCGCCGTGGCTGCGCAGTTGCACATTGATCCATTCGCGCGCCTGTACGGCCCAATGCACCGGGTCCAGGTCGGCCAGCAGCGGCTCGATTACCAGGGGCAGTGGTTGGCCGTCGCTCAAGGTGCGTGTGCGCACCTGTTCGTGGGGCCGTTGGCTCACGGCGGTGGCGCGGGTGCTTTTTAGCTTGCTCATTTTCGACAGCTTGCGCGCGCTGCGTGCTTGGGCGTCGTCGATTGCAAGAGGTTCAGCTGGGGTGTCGCCCGCCAGGCGCCACGCCCAGTCTTGCAGGTTCAGAGTGTCCAGCAGGGCTTGGAAGCCTTGTTCAAAATGAGCAACGGTCTGGGCGCTCAACACGCCGGTGCGATAGACCCAGCGCACATTCAGGCCGCTCTCGTCTTCCTCGACAAACACCGCCAGATCGAACTTGCTGGATTCCTGCTGCGGCGCCAAGTGTTCCACCGCCAGGCCTGACAAGCTGGCCGAGCCCTGCGGCGTGTTCTGCATCACAAACAACACCTGCACCAGCGGGTTTACGCCGGGCGTACGCGGCGGTTGCAGTGTCTCGACCAGCTTGTCGAACGGCACCTGCTGGTGCTGGAAGGCTGACAGGCAATCCTCGCGCAAGCGTTGCAGGCGGCTATCAAAGGTGTCGTTGTCGTCGAGGCGCGCGCGAATCGGCAGCACGTTGACGAAGAAACCGATCAACGGCTCCAGCACCGATTGCTCGCGGTTGGCCAGGTCGGTGCCGACGATAAAGTCGTGAGTACCGGTGGCCCGCTGCAAGAGGCTGTTGAACGCATTGAGCAACACCATGAACAACGTGGCCTTGTGCTGTTGCGCGTACGCCTTGAGTGCCAGTGTTTGCGCCGGGCTGAACTGCTGGGTCAACACCGCACCCCTGTAATCCGGCTGCGTCGGGCGCGGCGCGTCCAGCGGCAACGCGATCAAGGTCGGTGCGCCGTCGAGCTGACGCCGCCAATAGTCAATCGCCCGCGCCAACTGGCGCTGTTGGGGTTCGCTGCGTTGCCACTGGGCGTAATCGGCGTACTGGATCGGCAACGGCGAGAAGGCCGGGACCGCGCCGCTGGAGTAGGCCTGGTAGCCGGTGATCAGTTCCTGGATCAGGATGCCCATGGACCAGGCGTCGGTGGCGATATGGTGCAGCACCAGTTGCAGCACATGATCATCCGTACCCAGGTGCAACAGGTGGGCGCGCAGCATCGGTGCCTGCTGAAGGTCGAACGGCTGCGCCGACTGCCGGTCAATCACGCTTTGCAGGGCATGGGATTCGACAGTGACCGGGGTGAGGTCAAGCGTGGGCGCTTCATTGATGACTTGGCACGGCTGCTCGCCGTTCAAGTGGTAAGTGGTGCGCAGCGCTTCATGCCGCTCCAGCACACGTTGCAACGCCTGTTGCAAGGCCGCAATGTCGAGCGTGCCACGCAAGCGCACCACGCTGGACATGTTGTAGGCCGCATTCGGCCCTTCGAAGCGGTCGAGGAACCACAGCCGCTGCTGGGCGTACGACAACGCCAGCGCCTGGTTGCGGGGTGCCGGCACAATCTCGCTGTCATCAGATACCTGAGCCTGCTGATCGACCGCCTGCGCCAGTTCCTCCAGCGTGCCGCCTTCGAACAAGGTGCGCAGCGGCAGGCTGACGTTCAAGCGGCGACGAATGCGTGAGAGCATTTGCGTGGCCAGCAACGAGTGCCCGCCGATGGCGAAGAAGTCGTCGTACACACTCACGCTGGCCACGCCGAGCAGGTCCTGCCACAGCTCGGCGAGGGCTGTTTCCGTCGGCGTACGCGGCGCAACCGACACGCCTTCGACCTGTTCGGCCGGTGCCACATCCAGTGCCGCCAGGGCACGGCGGTCGACCTTACCGTTGGCATTCAGCGGCAATTGTGTCAGCACCTGCCAGCGCGCTGGCACCATATAGCTCGCCAATTGCCCGTTCAGGTGCGCGGTGAGTACCTGTTGCGCGGTTGGCGCGTCGAGTCCGGCCGCGCCGTCGAGCACATACCAGGCCACCAGTTGCAACGCCCCACGGGCATCGGGCAGCGCCAAGACCGCCGTGCTGTCGACTGCCGGGTGTTGCATCAGACGGTTTTCGATTTCGCCCAGCTCGATGCGATAACCCCGAATCTTCACCTGCTGGTCGCGGCGGCCGAGGTACTCAATCACCCCATCGGCGCGCAGGCGGCCGATATCGCCGCTGCGATACAGGCGCGCGCCGGGCTGGAACGGATGTGCGACAAAGGCTTCGCGGGTGCGTTGCGGGTCGCGCAGGTAACCACGGCCGACACCCACGCCACCGATGCACAACTCACCCGGCACGCCGATCGGCACGCAGCGCAGGTCGGGATCCAGCACAAATACCTGGTTGTTTGCGGTCGGCCGGCCGATCGGCATGTGCAGGCAGTCATCGCCCGGCGCCTCGGTGATCGGGTAGAACGCCACGTCATCCGAACACTCGGCCGGACCGTAGGCATTCATCAACGGGATCGACGGGAAGCGTGCGAACCAATCCTGTGCCAGCGCTGGCGGCAGTGCCTCGCCGGTGGGCAGCAGCCAGCGCAGACTGGCCAGGTTGTCTTGTGCGCGCACCTCCTGGAGCATGCCGCGAATCAGCGCCGGCACGGTTTCCAGCAACGTTAACTGCTGCGCCTGTACCGCATCGAGCAAGGCCAGCGGATCATGGGCCTGCGCGTCGGGCAGGATATGCACGGTGGCACCCACCAGTGGTGCGGCGAGGAACTGCCACACGCAAATATCGAACGCCGGCGAAGCGGTCTGTGCGATGCGGTCATGTTCACCCAGGCCCAGGGCCGGGACTTTACCGAAGATGTTATTCAGCATACCGCGCTGTTCGACCATGACGCCTTTTGGCGTACCGGTGGAGCCCGAGGTAAAAATCACATAGGCCAGTTGGTCGGGGTTGTGCGCGTATCCAATCGCGGGCTTGTCCTCGCCTTGCCACAGGGCCTGCGCGACCAGGCACGTCGGCTGTGTGCGCAGCTGCGGCAGCACGCTATCCAGCACGCCGGTGGCGCTGTCGCACACCAGTAGCAGCGGCGCTGCACCCAGGTTAAGCAGTTCGGCCAGGCGTGTGGCCGGCTGTTGAATGTCCAGGGCCTGGAAGGCGGCACCAGCCTTGAGTGTACCGATCATCAGGGTCAGCAATGCCAAGCCACGCTCGGCGAACAGCGCCACCAGGGTTTCCGGCCCGGCACCCGCGGCTTGCAAGGCATGGGCAACGGCATTGGCGCGACGGTCCAGCTCGGCGTAGGTCAAGGATTCGTGCTGGTGCACAGCGGCAATCTGTTGTGGCCGGCGGTGCGCCTGTTCAGCGAACAGCTCGGCGTAGCCTCGAGCCAGCGGGAAATCGACCTCGCTGCGGTTCCACGCCACTTGCAGTTGCTCGCGCTCGGTGGCTGGCAGCATGTGCACCGTGCCCAGTGGCGCTTCTGGCGCGTCGAGCATGCTCGAAAGCAATTGCACCAGATGCCCGAGCATGCGCTGCACGGTGTCGGTGCTGAAGCGCTGGTTGTCATAGGACAAGCGAATGCCCAGACGATCGCCGGGGTACAACACCACCGTCATCGGGAAGTTGGTGTGCACCCGATCTTCATAGATATCGATGCTGAAGGCATCCAGTTGCACGCTGCTGATATCCAACGGTGCGTTTTCGAACACCACCAGGCTGTCGAACAGCGGTTGGCCGCGAGGCACGTTGCTGCTGCGCTGGATATCCACCAGCGATGCGCTTTCATGTTCACGCAGGCGAGCGTTGTGTGACAGCAGAGCCTGCAGCCAGCCCGCGACTGGCGCTTGCGGGTCGACATCAACGCGCAACGGCAAGCTGTTGATGAACAGCCCGACCATTTCCTCGACACCCGCCAGATCGGTTGGGCGACCGGCCACGGTGACGCCGAACAGCACGTCGCGGTTGCCGCTGTAGCGCGACAACAGCAGTGCCCAAGCGCCCTGGATCCAGGTGTTGGGCGTCAATTGGTAATGCTGGCACAGCTGCTGCAAACGTTGGGTCTGGCTGATACTTAAGGTCTGGTCGAAGTCGCCGACCTGTTCCGGCGCCTGTTCCGGACCGGCGAGGGCGCTGTCCACGTGCAGCGGCGTCGGCTCGCTGAAACCGGCCAGGTCGGCTTGCCAGAAGGCATGTGCAGCGGCCATGTCCTGGCGTTCCAACCAGCTCATGTAGCCGCGGAACGAACGCAAGCGCGGGCGCGCCACGGGCTCTTGGCGTACGAGGGCCTGATAGATCGCCAGCAGGTCCTCCATCAACAGGCCGAAGCACCACGCGTCCGTAAGGATATGGTGGAAACTGCGCACCACCGCAAAACGCTGTTCATCGAGCTGGAACACCCGCAGATGGGTCAAGGGTGCGCTGCTCATGTCGAAACCCTGCACGCGCTGGGCTTCCAGGGCCTGGTCCATGGCGAGGTGCTGCTGCGCGTCATCCAGGTGACGCAAGTCTTGCCAATCGAACGCCGCAGCTGTCTTGCGATACACACATTGCAGCGGTTCGTGGTCGTCCTGCCACCAGAACGCGGTGCGCATCATCGGGTGGCGGTCGAGGAACAGTTGCCAGGCGGCCTCCATGGCCGGGCGTTGCAATACGCCGTCCCAGCTGTAGCGCTGTTGCATCAGGTAGATGCCACTGTGGGGTTGCAGCAAAGTGTGCAGCAGCATGCCTTGTTGCATCGACGACAGCGGGTAGACGTCTTCCAGGTTTGACCAATCCAGCGGTTCGGTCGCAAGCGTTGCGGCTTGTTTGTGGCACAGCGGGAAAGCCTCGCTGGCCGGGCGCAGCCCTGGCTCGGCGAGCACGGTCGCGAGGGCGCCAAGGCGTTCGGCCAGTTGCGGCGCCCAGTCGGCGGCCAGCGCGCCTTCAACCCGCAGGTGCAGTTGGCCGTCCTGCCAATGCGCATCGATGCGCAAGGCATGGGTCGATGCCGCTGGCGTATTGGCAGCGGTGATGTGTGCCAACAGGCTGCGCGGTTCACGGTGGATGTCGAAATCGCCGCGCCAATGGATAGCAATCGGTGCAGCAGGCAAGTCGCGCAGGGGTTCTTGCAGGTAGGTGTTGTCTGAGAGGTAGCGCAGCGCGCCGTAATCGGCACCGTGTTGCGGGTACGCACGCAGTTGCGCGGCCACCGACTGCAGGCGTTGCAACGCATTAGCACCTGCGGCTTGCAGGAACACCGGCACGGCCAGGTCCAGCGCACCGACGATCAGTTGCGGCTCGAGGTCGGCCAGCACCAGGGGCGCGCCCACTGGCAGGCGTTCGGTGGCCGGGCGTGCGGCGTACAGGTCCAACGCCAACAAACCGTCGCCGCATTGTTCGGCCACGGCAGTGGCCAGCAGGCTGTTCCACTCCAGGTGCAACACATCGGCCAAGCGCTTCAGCTCGCCGGAGGTTGCGCCACTCAGGCTCAGCTCGACCACGTTGCTCGCCTGGTGGTTGTCAGGCAGTTGCAGCGTGTCCATGCCGGCGTATTGCAGCCAGTGTTCCCACGCGTCGTCGAGGGCATCGCTCTCGGCATGCGCTTGCTGATGACGGGTCCATTGGGTGAAGTTGCCACCGCTGTAGGACAGCCGCACCGGCCGTTGCAGGCGCAGTTGTGCCAGCGCCAGATTGAGGTCCGTCAGCAGCAACGACCAGGAAGCCTCATCCACGCATAACGGGTGCGCGGCCAATAACAGGTGATCGCCAAGCAGGCTGGCATACAGGCTTTGGCCTGCCTGTAGGTCAAGTGCGTCGACTGCGGCCTGGGCCAGTGCGTGCAGGTGTGCCGGGTGGTAGTCGCCCGAGGTGATCGCAGCCGCCTTGGGGGCCACCAGCACACGCTGTTGCCAGTCTGCGTCGAACGCCAGGCGCAGGGCCTGGTGATGCTGCTGCAAGGCGCCAAGGGCCTGGCTGAGCAGCTCGCGATCAAGCGGTTGCGCCAGCGCCACGCAACGCCAGGTGGCGGTCAATGGGCCTTGTTCCAGGCGTGCGCGTTGGCCGGCGCTCAGGGGCAATGCATAGCCATCGGCACGCTGCTCGGCCACTGCATGGCTAGCGTCGGCCCCCAGAACACGGGCGATATCGGCGATGGTGCGGTTCTCGAATAACTGCCGTGGCGTGAGCTTGAGCCCTTGCTGATTGGCCCGCGCGATGATTTGCAGGTTGAGGATTGAATCACCGCCGATGGCGAAGAAGTTGTCGTGCACACCCACCTGTTCCAGCTTGAGCACGTCCTGCCAGATCGCGGCCAGCAGCGTTTCCACTTCATTGCGCGGGGCGACGTGGGTGGCGTTGTCATCGCGGCTGGTGGGTGGCAGCGGCAGGCGCTGTGCGTCGACCTTGCCGTTACGGGTCAGGGGCAATTCATCCAGGGTGATGAAGTGCGCCGGCACCATGTAGTCCGGCACGCGGTTGCCGAGATCGTTGCGCAGCTTGAGCGCTGACAGTGACTGGCTCGCCACCAGATAAGCGACCAGGCGCAGGCCGCCGTCCAGTTCAATCGCGCGCACCACCACCTGTTCGATCAGCGGTGACAGGCGTTTGATCTGTGCCTCGACTTCGCCCAGTTCCAGGCGGTTGCCACGAATCTTCACCTGGCTGTCGACTCGGCCAAGGAACGCCAGTTGGCCGTCCACCAGCCAACGCACGCGGTCACCCGTTCGGTACCAACGTTGGTGTTGGGCATCGTGGTGGAAGCGCTCGGCGCTGAGGTCGTCACGGTGCAGATAACCACGGGCGAGGGCGCCGCTGATCAGCAGCTCACCGCTCACCCCTGTCGCCACCTCACGACCCTGAACATCCACCACCTGCAATTGACGATTCGGCAGCGGTCGGCCCAAGGCAATACTGCGCTGGCCCGGCGTGAGTTGGGTGGCAATCGCACCGACCGTCGCTTCACTCGGCCCATAGTGGTTGAACACCCGCAGCCCCGGCGCCAGGCCGTTGACCTGCGCCAGCAGCGCCGGGCTCAGCGCGTCGCCGCCAAACACCAGCAACGCCTCTGGCAACAAACGCGCATCCGGCAGCGCTTGCAACAGACCGCTGAGGTGGCTCGGGGTAATTTTCAGCACGTCCACCGGGTGCTGGCTGAACAACTCCGCCAGGGCCAAGGGGCTGAAACCGCTCTCGTCATCCACCAGCAACAGGCTGCCACCGCTGCACAGCGCGCCGAACAGTTGAGTGTGGCCGAGGTCGGCGGCAACGCTCGACAGCAGCCCGTAGCGAGCGGCGGCAGGCGGCTTGAGCACGCTGTGCACCGCTGTCAGGTAGTCAACGATTGCCCGGTGTTCGACCACCACGCCTTTTGGCGTACCGGTGGAGCCCGACGTGTAGATCACGTAGGCCGCATCATCCAGGCTGTGGGCGACGGCGGGCGAGGTCTGCGGCTGTGCGGCGATGACCTCGGCCTGCTCGGTCAGGCACAGCAACGGCGTGTGCTCGGCCAGGCGTGCCAGCAAGGGCGAAGCCGTGGCGCCGATCAGCAGCGCGGCGCGGCTGTCTTGCAGTACATCGGCCAGACGCCCGGCCGGTTGTTTCAGGTCCAACGGCAGGTAGGCGGCACCGGCCTTGAGGGTGGCGAGCAGGGCGATGACGAAATCGGCGCTGCGCTCCAGGGCCAGTGCGACCAGGCTCTGGTGGCCGATGCCTTGGGCGCGCAAATGATGGCTGAGACGGTTGGCGCGCCGGTCCAGCTCGGCGTAACTCAGTACGCCTGCGCGGTCGCGGATTGCCGGTTGGTCCGGAGCGGCAACGACCTGTTGCTCAAAACGCTGATGCAAGCACGCCTCAGGAACGGCGAGTGACACACCGCGCCCCAGGGCTTGCAGGTGCTGGCGTTCGTCAGCGCCCAGCCAATCGAGTTCGCCCACACGGCGTTGGGGTTGCGCGGCCATGGCCAGCAGTACGTTGCGCAATTGTGCCGACAGCAGCGCGATCTCGGCGTCACTGAAACGGCTGCGGTTGTAGCTGAACAGGTAGTGCAGTTGTTCGCCCGGCACCACGATCAGTGACAGCGGAAAATGGTTGCGCCCCTGGGTCAGGACCAGGCCATCGGTGGCCTGCTCACGGTTCGGGTCGGCGAAGCTCAAGCCGTTGGCGTCCTGATTGAGCGCATCGGTGACCGGGAAGTTTTCGAACACCAGGATCGAATCGAACAGCGCCTGTTCGGCCGCTATCTTACTCATCGACTTGAGTTTGCCCAGGGGCAGGTAGGCGTGGTGGCGCAGGTCGCTGTTGGCTTGCTGCAACTGTTGCAGCCAGTCCACCAGTGCCGGGCCGTCGGCCCATTGCACGCGCAGGGGCAGGGTGTTGATGAACAGGCCGACTGTGCTGTCGACCGCCGCGAGATTTTCCGGTCGCCCGGCCACGGTCACGCCGTAGATCACGTCATCGCGGCCTGCGTGTTGGCCGAGCAACAGGGCCCAGGCGCCTTGGATCAGGGTGTTGAGCGTCAAGTGATGGCGACGGGCGAACTGCGCCAGTTGTTCGGTTTCGTCGACACTCAGGCGGTTTTCCCGTTCGGCGCATGGCGCGTCGGTCGTGGGAAGCAGGCGCAAGCCGAAATCGGGCAGCGGCGTCGGTTCGCTGACGTCCTGCAACTGGTCACGCCAGAAACCTTCGGTGGCAGCCATGTCCTGTTCTGCCAGCCAGGCGATGTAGTCGCGGTAGGCGCGCGTCGGCGCCAGGTTGGCCGGGCGGCCATGGGCGTGTTCGTAATAGAGCGCCAGCCACTCCTGGATCGCAATGCCGACGCTCCAGCCGTCCATGATGATGTGGTGGAAGGTCCAGATCAGGTGCCAGCGCTGCGGTTCCAGGCGCACCAGGGTCAGGCGCATCAGGGGCGAGTCATTCAGTTCCAGCGGTTGTGCGCGTTGTTCCAGGGCCAATTGCTGCAGCGCGGTTTTCGGGTCGGCGTGGCCTTGCCAGTCCAGCTCGCTCAGGGGCAACCCGACGTCGGTTTGCACCACCTGATAGGCATCGTCGAGGTCTTCCCATAGAAACGCGCTGCGCAACACGGCGTGGCGTTGCATCAATGCTTGCCAGGCAGCGCGAAACGCCGGCAATTGCACCGGGCCGTTCATCTCCAGGCTCAATTGCTGGTAGTACACCCGGGATTCTGGCTCGACCACGCTGTGAAACAGCAAACCGTGCTGGGTCGGCGATAGGGAGTAGATGTCTTCGATGTTGTTCATGGTTGTGCGATCCATTTCAAATGCTTGGAGAAAACGGCCAGCCACGGGCCGTTTTCAGGAATTCGGTTTGCTCTTGAGCTTGCCTAGCAACGCGTCCAGGGACTTCTGATTGAGCGCCTTGGCCAACGGGAAGTCAGACGGCATCAGTGCCCCGGCCTGCGGATCGAGGCAATGTTCCAGCAGCGCCTGCAGGTGCTTGAGCAGTTGCGCAGGCAGGTCGCGATCGGCGTCCGGGTTGACGCTGTGCCAATGCAGGTGCAGCACGCCGTCCTCCAGCCAGGCCACCACTTCACGGGCATGGCTGACGCGGTTACCCAAAGCCACCTCCGACGGCGCCGCCAGCGAGCTGGCACGCAACCAGCCCGGCGAGGTTTGCTCGTGGCCCAAATAGTTGAACAGCACATCACCGCTGGCCGCTGGCAACTCGCCGCGCAGGCGCAGCAAGCCGTGCCCGAGGCCCTGGCCGGGAACGCCGCGCAGGGCTTCCTTGGCCTGGCGCACCCAGTCGCCGGCGGCGCCACGGGCGTTGACGCGCAGCGGGAACAGGGTGGTGAACCAGCCCACGGTGCGGCTGGCATCCAGGCCCTCAAAACCGGCATCGCGGCCGTGGCGCTCGAGGTCGACGACGATGTCCTGGCGCTGTTCGGCTTGCGCCAGGGTGGCGACCAGGGCGGCGATCAACAGCTCTTCCGGTTGGGTCCGGTAGGCGGCGTGGGACTCGGTGAGCCATTGATGAGTCCGTGTGGCATCCCAACGGGCCGACAAGGTCTGGCGCTCGGCCACGGTGGCCTGGGGCCGAGGGTTGGTTGCGACCTGGCTGGCCCAGTAACGCTGCTCCGCGGCGACTTTGCCGGCATGCGCCTGCAGGTGCTCGGCCCATTGGCGATAGGACGTGGTTTTTGCCGGCAGGCTCGTCGGCGTGCCGTTTTCCAGCGCCGCATACAGCTGCTGGAAATCTTCCAGCAGTGGCGTCCAGGAGACGGCGTCGATCACTAGGTGATGCGCAACCAGATATAGGCGTTGCGGATTACCTTCGAGCAAGGCAGCGGCGAACAGCGGGCCATGTTGCAGGTTCAGGCTCTGCGCGACCTGTTGCAACTGGTCCACGTCCGTGACGAGCGTCAAGCGGGCAGACTCGACCGCTGCAATATGGGCTTGCCATTGACCGTCTACTTCGATGAAGCGCAGGCGCAAGGCATCGTGATGGGCGATCAATCGATCCAGGGTGGCCTGTACCACTACCGGCTGCAGCACGCGATCGCTGTCGGCCAGCACCGATTGGTTCCAGTAGGCGGGCTGCGGTTGCTGCTGATCGAAGAACCACTGGTGCAGCGGCATCAACGGCATCGCACCGCTGACTTCTCCTTGCTCGGCCACCGCCCGCAGCGGTGTGATCACCAGCGCCAGGCCCGCAGGTGTCTGGGCGCGGAACAGGTCTTTGGGCGTCAGGGCGTAACCCTGGTCGCGCAGGTGCGAAATCAGCTTCAAACCAAGGATCGAATCACCGCCCAAGGCGAAGAAACTGTCAGCCGTACCGACCACACGCCCAGCCGTGAGGCCGTCGCCGAGCACGTCGCTGAACAGCTGGCAGACCAGGCTTTCCAAGGCGTTACGCGGGGCGACGGATTCGTGTTGGGACTGCGGCAGTGGCAACGCGGCCAGGGCTTTGCGGTCGAGCTTGCCGTTGCTGGTCAGCGGCAGGCTCGGCACTTCGACCCACACCGCTGGCACCATATAGGCTGGCAATTCGGCGCTGAGCACAGCGGTCAGCTCCGACTGCGGCGCCTGGCTGCTGTAGAACGCCACCAGGCGGTTGTCGATAACCAGCGTGCAGGCGCCGGTTATGCCGGGCTGAGCCAGCAGTGCGGCGTCGATTTCGCCCAGTTCGATGCGCTGGCCGCGCAGCTTGACCTGGTGGTCGAGGCGGCCGAGGTAGTCGATATTGCCGTCGGCAAGGAAGCGGCAACGGTCGCCCGTGCGGTACAGGCGCTCACCGTTAACCGTCAGGAAGCGCTCGGCAGTCAGGTCTGCGCGTTTCAAATAACCGCGCGCCACGCCGACACCGCCGATGTACAGCTCGCCGATGCTGCCAATCGGCAACGGTTGTTGGGCTTCATCGAGGATATGCAGGCGCAGGTTGGCGATGGGTTTGCCGATCGGCACGAGCG